>JAPPPX010000180.1 GCA_028817305.1 Gammaproteobacteria bacterium
GCCAAGCCGCCAGGCGCCGGCTGCTGCGGTGGGGGGTATGCGGCCCTTGCGGTTCTCCTGGGCGGTGGGGCGATGTAGGCGCTTTAGCTGCTCCCCCCACCGGCGCGACATCGGGCTGGCGCCCTCGTCTTGCCGACTCCCCCTCAAGGGGGGAGTGATGCAGGGGAGTGATGCATATGAGCCGCTTTTCTTGCCCTCGATTGCGTAACGGCTTGCTCCTCCGCCGCCTCCGTTGGCCCGCCAGGCGGGGAAAGACTATACTTGCGGGCATGTCCGCGCGCCCCGAAACCTCTTCCCCGGCGGCGCAACGAGGTTCTCCCCATCACGGGGCTGGGGCATGACACAACGCAAAAAGATTCGAAGCTACCGCCATACGGGCAAGGAGCGGGCGAACAATCCGCCGGTGGGCTTGGTGACGCCGCGTACCGACCCCGACGCCGGCAAAAAGAAAAGCTGGGCCTACGACCCGCACATTGACCCGGCATTGCAGTGGGCCGGCAAGGCCGAGCGCAGCTCGTTCGAGGTGCCGACCGTGTCGCTGCATGTGCACGAGCGCATCGAGCCGCGCACCCTCATCGAGGCGGTACGCAAGGGCAACGGCGGCAACGGCGCGCAGCAGCCGCTGTTCGCATCACGGGAGCAGAATCCGCCGCTGCGCGAGGCGGTGGAGTTCTACCGCCACCGCCACAACTGGAGCAACCGCCTGGTGGCCGGCGACAGCCTGCTGGTGATGAACTCGCTGCTGGAGAAGGAGGGCATGGGCGGCAAAGTGCAGTGCGTGTATATGGACCCGCCCTACGGCATCAAATACGGCAGCAACTTCCAGCCCTTTGTCGGCCAGCGCGATGTGAAAGACGGCGCCGACTCTGATTTAACCCGCGAGCCGGAAATGATTCGCGCCTTCCGCGACACCTGGGAGTTGGGGATTCACTCGTATCTCTCCTACCTGCGCGACCGGTTGTTGCTGGCGCGGGAGTTGCTGACGGACAGCGGTTCGTGCTTCGTGCAGATTGGCGACGAGAATGTGCATCGCGTGGGTGCGATGATGGATGAAATTTTTGGCGCGGAGAACCGGATGGCCACTATCTCTTACTCTACCACCGGCGCCAGTTCCACATCTACCTTGCCGCAAGTGGCCGATTATCTTCTTTGGTACGCCAAGAGCCGCAAGCATGTCAAATACCGTCAGTTGTACGAACCGCTGACTCGGGAGGAGGTGATTCAATCTTTCAGTTGGCACGTTATGGTGGAGCTGCCCGACGGCAAATGTCGTAAACCGACTTCAGAAGAGTGTTTCGAGCCAGAGCGATGCCTGCCGAAAGGCGCTCGTATTTACCGTCGTATGCCCCTCGATTCGCAAGGCGTTTCTACGACCGGCCGTTCCGATCCATACCAATGGAACGGGCGTGTTTTTCATTGCGGCAAGGAACGACAGTGGGCGATTTCTAAAGTGGGAATGGACCGGCTTGCCGAGCTGAACCGGCTGGAGGCTTTGCAAGGGCAGAGCTCACTGATGTGGAAGAAATATGAAGACGAAGTTCCGGGGCGGCGAATCAACAATATTTGGGCGGCGCCGATGAAGTCAAGCGACAAGCGATATGTAGTGGAGACTGCCGCCAAAGCCATCCAACGCTGCATCCTGATGACCACCGATCCGGGCGATCTTGTCTTTGACCCCACCTGCGGCAGCGGTACCGCCGCATTCGTGGCCGAACAATGGGGCCGCCGCTGGATTACCTGCGACACCTCGCGCGTCGCCGTCACCTTGGCCAAGCAACGTCTAATGACGGCGGTGTTCGATTACTACCGACTGGCGCACCCGGACGAGGGCGTCGGCAGCGGCTTTCGCTATCGTAGCGTTGCCACGGTATCCGCCAAAATCCTGGGCTATGACGAGCCGCCGGTGGAAACGACGCTCTACGACCAGCCGCTGAAAGACACAAAGAAAGCGCGCGTCACTGGCCCCTTCACCGTGGAAGCGGTGCCGGCGCCGATGGTCAAACCCATCGCCGACATGGCCGCCGAGCCGCATCCCGACCCGGCGCCCGCCGACTCGTCCATCGCCCGCTCCGGCGAAACCCTGCGCCAGGAGGAATGGCGCGACGAACTGCAAAGAGTCGGCGTGCGCGGCAAAGGCGGGCAGCGCATCATGTTCTCGCGGGTAGAGTTATTCCCCGGCAGTTGCCTGCACGCCGACGCCGAAATCCGCCCCGACGACAGCGGCGCCGACCAAGCCCGGGACCGCGCCGGCGCGTATCTCCCCAAACGCGCCGTCCTGTCCTTCGGCCCCGAACACGCGCCGCTGGAGCAGCGGCAGGTGGAAAGCGCATGGCAGGAAGCCGGCAAACTGATGCCCAAACCCGACTTCCTCATCTTCGCCGCCTTCCAATTTGACCCGGAGGCGGCAAAAGACATAGACGAAATGGCGCCGGCAAAGGCTGGCATGACCCTGCTCAAAGCGCAAATGAACGCCGACCTGCAGACCCGCGATCTACGGAGGCAGCCGGGCAGCGACAGTTTCTGGCTGGTCGGGCAGCCGGACGTAGAGTTGCGCGAAGCGGACGACGGCAAATGGCGGGTGGAGGTATGCGGCTTCGACTACTACGACACCAAAACCGGCAAACTGAAATCCGGCGACCGGGAGCAAATCGCCATATGGATGCTGGACACCGACTATGACGGCCGGAGCCTATATCCCCGGCAAGTATTCTTCCCGATGGCGGGCCTCAAGGATGGCTGGTCGAAGTTAGCCAGGAGCCTGCGCGCCGAGATTGATGAGTCTTTGATTGGCGCCTATCATGGAGCGGTATCATTGCCATTCGAGGCTGGCGAGCACCGGCGAGTGGCGGTTAAAATCGTGGACGACCGAGGCGTAGAGAGCCTCCGGGTCTTGGAGATTCAATGATGAGTGATATTGAATACCGTGGGGCACGTTTTTATAAGTGTGCTTTGCAAGTTAATCCGGCAAACTATGCGAGGGATTATAGGAGAGACCACGGCCTCAGCGAGGAAGACTATAACAATGCTATTCTTGAAAGATGTAAAGCCAACAAGATTAAAGTAGTTGGCTTGGCTGATCATGGTAGTGTAGATAGCTCAAGCTCTCTGCGAAAAAAATTAGAGGAAGGTGGAATCACTGTTTTCCCTGGCTTTGAAATAGCGAGCTCGGAAAAAATCCATATGGTGTGCCTGTATCCATCCGAAATAAGCGATAGCGATTTGAATGGCTATCTTGCTCAATTAATGGGCGATAACTTTTCAAAGCTTGGAGATGATAGGACATACCCTTCATCTTTAAGTTGCAAAAATATTGCTGGAAAAATTTTAGAGAAACAAGATGGTTTTTGGTATGCCGCCCATATGACCAGAAATAATGGCTTACTCAGATTGTCTGGCCCTGGGGACAATTACAAGCATCTCTGGATAAATACAAAATCGGTTGTTGCGGGCCAAATACCAGGGACAATTAACGATCTGGATAAGAAATACAAGGATATTATAGAAAATAAAAACCCCCATTATAAGCGCGAGCGTACTATTGCAATTATTAACGCAAAAGATGTGTACTTGCCAGAGGATCTCGATAAAACCCCTTCATCTTGTTTAGTAAAAATGACGCATCCAAGCATGGATTCTTTCCGAAATGCCTTTTATGATCATGAATCACGCATTCGTCTTAATAAGCAATTAGAAGACACTTATCAAACACAAATTATTTCCATATCTTGGGAGGGGGGAGGTTTCTTCACAAATGAAAGCTTGGCTTTTTCTAAAAATCTCAATGCAATTATTGGTGGCCATGGCACCGGTAAATCCACACTAATTGAAAGTATCCGCTATGTCTTGGACATTTCTCCTAAAACCACAGATTTGGAGAAAATATATAGTAATCTGTGCAAGAATAACTTAGGGATTGCAAAAATTTCGATTCAAATTCGATCCCACGCTCAGCACCAGAGGAAATTTACAATCAACCGCCGTTACGGAGAACCTCCCGAAGTGTTCGACGACGAGAATACCCTTTCCAATCTCACGGTGAGGAATGTTCTGCCAAATATAGAGATATATAGCCAGAATGAAATACTTGAGATTGCCAAGGATAAAAAGGCTCAAATTGAACTTATCAACCGATTCCTTCCCGATTCCAGCGTTGATGAACAAAAAATTGCTGATATTAAACATCGTCTCGTAAAGAATCGCGGGAAATTACAAGATGCCATGGAAAATAGGGATAATTTTGAAAAAGGACAAAATCAGATTTCCAGCGTACAAGAAGAAATTAAAAACTTCAAGAAACTTGGCATTGAGGAAAAATTAAAAAATATTGGCATGCTTGCCAAAGAAGAACAAATTATCAATCAGTGTAATGAGCAAATCAAGAAAATCAATACATGGCTAGATGAATTTGATGAGTTATTCTCATTGGAATTTATCAACAAAGCCCAATTGACAGTTCTTCCCAATAAGGCAATCCTAGAAAATATTTCAGAAGAATTAGAGAAACTTCAAACTATTTTTTCCGACAAAATTTCCGAGCTCATCTCATTGGTTAAGGTCAGCAAACAAGGTATCGAAGAGAAAATATTAGACTGGAATGGAGCAAAGAGGAAAATGTGCGATGATTTAAATGAAGTTATTGTCAAGCTGCCTGATCAAGGTGGAAGAACTGGTGTGGAAATTGCTCAGCAACTTAGCAAGTTACAAACAAAACTGTCTTCTTTAGAGGCAAGGAAACCTGATTATAATAGAGCGCAAGCATTAGTTGTAGCACTTGAAAACGAACGACAAACGTTAGTTAGCGAATATAAAAATATATTCTTCCAACGTTCTAATAAAATTGAGAAGGTCATCGAAGAACTGAACTCAAATTCTTTAAAAAACAAAATTAAGATTGAACTAAAAAAAGCTGGAATTCGTGACGAACTAAAAGAGTTTCTACTGAACATGGAAGGAATTGGACCGGCTAAGATCGAATGGATCAATACGGCCGATAATGTGTTCCCAGCGACTCTGGCAAAAATGATTAAAGACAAAGACAAAGATGCTTTGCTCCGTGAATATAAACCTCTCGGTCTAACCGATGGAATCGCTAAAAGAATTATTGAAATGCCTGAACAAAGGAGAATGGAATTAGAAGAAGTCAAACTAGAAGATAAGATCAACATCTATTTGAATGTGAAACATGAAGAAGGCGAACCGAATTTTCATGTGTTGGATGATTTATCAACTGGGCAAAAATGTATTGCCATTTTGAATATTTTGTTATTGGAAAACCAAGACCCTCTCATTATGGATCAACCTGAAGATAACCTTGACAATGCTTTCATTGCTCAAAGGATAGTGAAGGATTTAAGGGAGTATAAAGATAGGCGCCAATTTGTTTTTGCTACGCATAATGCCAATATTCCGGTTAATGGAGATGCGGACTTAATTGCCGTATTGCAAAATAAAAAAGGTTCTAAACATATAGAAAATATTGGATCCATAGATGATCCAGAGGTCAAGGTATCATCAACACAAATACTGGATGGTGGGGAAATAGCCTTTAAGATGCGTAAAGAAAAATATGGATTCTGAAAATGCGTGAAAGCGAAATTATAGAAATTCTTTTGAATGGAGAGGACTCAAAAAATGAGTTCAAGCGTGATGATGTGCGTCCGGAGCAGCTGGCGAGAGAAATAGTATCTTTTGCTAATATGAACGGAGGAAAAATATTTCTTGGCGTGGAAGATAACGGAACCATTTCTGGCATTCAACGAAAGGATTTGCTGATGTGGCTTATGGACACCGTGATTAGGAGGTATATCACACCGCAAATAATTCCCGATTACAAAGAAGTTACTATGGATGATGGGAAAGTTGCCGTCATAAGCGTTCCTATGGGCACTGCCAAACCCTATGCTGTAAAGCGAAGAGATAGGCTAGATTATTACCTGCGGATGGGCAATACCTGCCAACAAGCAACGCAGGAACAGTTAGCACGCTTGTTCGCGAGTGGCGGGCTGGTTTCCGTGGAGAAAATGCCAGTGCATGGCAGTAGCATGGATGACTTGGACATGCGCCGGTTACAAGAATATTTTCAGGATATTCTTGGCGAGGACAATATAAAAAACTGGCAGCAAAAGTTACTTTACCGTGATTTGATGATAGAAGAAGATGGAGGGGATAAAGTCTATTGTTCATATGCCAGCTATGTGTTGTTTGCCTTGCAACCGAGGCGACGACTGCCGCAAGCGGGGCTCCGTTTGATGGTTTTTCCGGGAATAGACATGGATTATAACGCCAATCTTGATGAGGTGCTGGATATCCCCTTTGTCGGTCTTGGTTTGCAGGGAAACAGTAGGTTCACCGAGGAGTCATTACCAAACCGAGCCCTTAGTTATTTGCAGCCGCACATCAGCGAAGAGCGATTGACGGAAATGAGCCGGCGCCGGCATTGGGATTACCCGCAGGAGGTCATTCGGGAGTTGCTCGTCAATGCGTTCGCGCACCGGGACTGGGCCAAGCAGAACGACGCACGCTTGGTCGTCTATAACGACCGAATGGAAATCACCAGCCCCGGCGCGCTCCCCAATGGCATGACCATCGAGAAAATCAAAGAAGGACAGCAAATGCCCCGTAATAACAACATGGTGCGCATTCTGCGCGATTACGGATTGATGGATGACCGCGGCATGGGCATCCGCCGCAAAGTGATTCCCCTGATGCGGGAGCACAACGACTCGGAGCCCGAGTTCGAGGCCACCGAGGATTATTTCAAGGTCACTCTATGGAAACGGCAGACAAAATCCCCCACCTGATCCTCAACTCCCCCTACGAGGAGCCAAAGGAACACTGGCGCTGCAACCGCGAGCGGAGAAAATTCTTGCGGGAGCAAGGTTGGCGGCAGGCACAGAATCCAGGCGATCTTGTCTTTGACCCCACCTGCGGCAGCGGTACCGCCGCATTCGTGGCCGAACAATGGGGCCGCCGCTGGATTACCTGCGACACCTCGCGCGTCGCCGTCACCTTGGCCAAGCAACGTCTAATGACGGCGGTGTTCGATTACTACCGACTGGCGCACCCGGACGAGGGCGTCGGCAGCGGCTTTCGCTATCGTAGCGTTGCCACGGTATCCGCCAAAATCCTGGGCTATGACGAGCCGCCGGTGGAAACGACGCTCTACGACCAGCCGCTGAAAGACACAAAGAAAGCGCGCGTCACTGGCCCCTTCACCGTGGAAGCGGTGCCGGCGCCGATGGTCAAACCCATCGCCGACATGGCCGCCGAGCCGCATCCCGACCCGGCGCCCGCCGACTCGTCCATCGCCCGCTCCGGCGAAACCCTGCGCCAGGAGGAATGGCGCGACGAACTGCAAAGAGTCGGCGTGCGCGGCAAAGGCGGGCAGCGCATCATGTTCTCGCGGGTAGAGTTATTCCCCGGCAGTTGCCTGCACGCCGACGCCGAAATCCGCCCCGACGACAGCGGCGCCGACCAAGCCCGGGACCGCGCCGGCGCGTATCTCCCCAAACGCGCCGTCCTGTCCTTCGGCCCCGAACACGCGCCGCTGGAGCAGCGGCAGGTGGAAAGCGCATGGCAGGAAGCCGGCAAACTGATGCCCAAACCCGACTTCCTCATCTTCGCCGCCTTCCAATTTGACCCGGAGGCGGCAAAAGACATAGACGAAATGGCGCCGGCAAAGGCTGGCATGACCCTGCTCAAAGCGCAAATGAACGCCGACCTGCAGACCCGCGATCTACGGAGGCAGCCGGGCAGCGACAGTTTCTGGCTGGTCGGGCAGCCGGACGTAGAGTTGCGCGAAGCGGACGACGGCAAATGGCGGGTGGAGGTATGCGGCTTCGACTACTACGACACCAAAACCGGCAAACTGAAATCCGGCGACCGGGAGCAAATCGCCATATGGATGCTGGACACCGACTATGACGGCCGGAGCCTATATCCCCGGCAAGTATTCTTCCCGATGGCGGGCCTCAAGGATGGCTGGTCGAAGTTAGCCAGGAGCCTGCGCGCCGAGATTGATGAGTCTTTGATTGGCGCCTATCATGGAGCGGTATCATTGCCATTCGAGGCTGGCGAGCACCGGCGGGTGGCGGTTAAGATTGTGGACGACCGGGGCGTAGAGAGCCTCCGAGTTCTGGAAGTGGAGCGATGAAGGCAACATTTAGAAATATTGGCCCTATCAGAGAGGCCGAATTGGAGTTAAGTGACCTGACGATTATCGCCGGGCAGAATAACACCGGTAAGACATATCTGTCCTATACGCTGTATGGTTTTCTAAAGAAGCTTCAAGAGGATATTAATTATTTTTCTGAAATCATGGAAGCAAAGTGGCTTTCTTACAACGGAAAAGAGATCGTACAGACACTGCACCAACACGGAGAGTGTGTTGTTCCGTTGCCCGTGAATGATTTACTGAATCTAAGAAATAGTTTATTGATTGGCTTTTCAAAGTTCTTTTCTAGCGAGTACCTACATGAAGTTTTCGGTTCCCCGAGATCTGAGTTTCGGGATGCGAAATTTGCTCTGAAGGTAACTGATTCACCTGTATTGCCAGATTGCTCGTTCGGGATTAAGCCTAGAAGGGGGATAATATTGGATGCAAGCATACGGGATGGAACTCTCGTTTTCTCATTGACGAAGGATGAAAAAGCATCGAAAATTTCTCATCGCTCATTAGAGAGATACGTCTCAGTTTTGCTTGTTCGACTCTGTATGGGGAGCTTGCTCAAGATCAGGCCCGTTATTTTATCGGCGGAACGCTTTGGCATATCTCTATTCTATAAGGAACTTGATTTCACCAAGAACCGGTTGGTGGAGCTTTTGCAGAAACTATCGGATCGGGAAGAGCGCCAGCGACTCGATCCATTTTTAATTATTGAGGGCGGGAGCTCTCGTTACGCACAGCCCATCAAAGATAACATAGATTTCACCAGAGATATAGCAACTATAAAGAAGAAGAAAAGTGCACTGTCACAGAGCAAGAATTTTTCTAAATTAATCAAAAGCATGTTAGGGGGATATTTCAAAGAAAAAGACGGCGAAATACGGTTTGTGTCTGTTGCGCGCAAACCAAATGCAAAATTCAATATACCGTTGTATATCGCTTCTTCTTCGGCCCGCGGCTTGTCAGCCTTCTATTTTTACCTTCTTCATGTGGCACAAGAAGGGCAACTGCTTATTATAGATGAACCAGAAAGTCACCTTAGCCCGAGCAATCAAATTGCTCTTGCACGATTGTTGGTTTTTTGTGTCAATGCCAATATCAAGGTATTGATAACTACGCACAGTGATTATATCCTGAAAGAAATTAATAATCTGGTTATGCTGAGCCAGCCATTTACAGATAAAGATCGTGTCATTAGGAAGCTAGGGTACGCAAAGGAGGAATTTTTGAAACCAGAAAGGCTGCGAGCGTATGTAGCAGAAAACAGTGGGTTGACTGCTTGTAATGTGGATAAATTTGGTGTTGATATGCCAATTTTCGATATTACGATTGATAAAATCAACGATATATCAAATGAACTTACATTCTGCTTGGAAGATGGTAAATGATAGCAATATGACACTTCTTGAATGTCTGGAAAAGGTTTTAGATAGCAAGGTACTGCTGGCACCTTCACTAAATAAAGGAGGGAGTATTGTGCTAAGAGAGGCTCAGGCGAATATGAAAGTTCAAATTAGAGGCATTCCGCCTACTGTTACGGCGATTCATATAGGGAAAATAAACCACTTGCCACTCATGAAGAAAGCTGGAAAGTCATGGAATCTTATCTGTGATTATCTACTCATTTTTCATTTGAACTTAAAGTATTATGCAGTGTTTATAGAATTAAAGAAATCTATGCCGATGAATACGCGGCCTAAAGAGCAACTTAGACGTTCATTGCCTATATTGGACTATCTTCTTTCGGTATGTAAAGTGGAATGTAAAACTAAATCGAAACCCTTAGTAAGATATGCCCTTATTGCTGAGAAAGTTAGCAAAAGGATGCCTAAGCAGAGAATTAAAGCGAAACCTTGCAAGAAGGAAGGTTACGAGTCTATAAATATCAAGACATGTATAGGAAAAATAATATCTGTTTCTAAATTAATAGAGAGATAATATACTAGAAAATTTGTGCTAATCGAATTGATAGCAGAGAATTCACTGGTATTCCATCGAGATGATCTATGTGGCATGAAGAAGTCTAAGTGCGTAATCCTAAATGTGAATTGAACATGCGTGAGGCCGATATTATGCAGCCCCTGTTGAATGGAGAGAGCTCAAAAAATGAGTTTAAGCATGATGACGTGCGGTAGATGTGCCTATGGACGCTGCTAAGCTATATGCTGTGCGGCGGGGCGATAAGAATGCGGGAGCGCAACGACTCGGAGCCCGAGTTCGAGGCCACCGAGGAGCATTTCAAGGTCACTCTATGGAAACGGCAGACACAATCCCCCACCTAATCCAGGAATCTTTGCTCTGGAAAGGCAGCGAAGCATGGCATGTAGAGTAGGCATCACCACGGATTTGATAGCCAGAAGGGCATACTGGGAAAAACAATTCCCAAAGACTTTCAGGAATTGGCAGGTGGTCGAAACCTGCTACTCTAAATCTCAGGCGCAAACCCAGGAAAATTTGCTTGCGAATACCTGGGGTTGCGAATCTCATCCCGGTGGCGATGGCCCTGAGTTTTCTACTTGGCATGTGTATTATTTTCAGCATGACGGCCGCTGATGTGGCCAGGTATCAACGATGATTGAAAGAGTAACCCTCAAGTATTTCAAGCGTTTCAAAAAAGAATCTTTCGAGCTGAAAGATACCGTGGTTTTGGCTGGCCAGAACAATGCCGGCAAAACCACTCTCTTGCAGGCAATCGCAACATGGCATTTTGCTTTTAGGGAGTGGCAAAAAAGAAAAGGCGCATCTTCCGCCAAACAGAGAACAAGCGTTGCATTAACCCGCAAGGAATTTCTCTCCGTTCCGGTTCAGGCATTCAAACTGCTATGGACCGATACCCTGACTGCCTTGAGAAAAGATGAGGGAGGAGGAAAAGGCGCTGCTACTCCCCGCATTATGAAAATTACGCTGGAAGGGAAAGATATAGAGGGAGTGCCCTGGGAGCACGCCATGGAGTTTCGCTATGCCAACTCCGAATTGATCTATGCAAAGCCAACCGAACCGAAAAAATCGCCCGACGCAGTAAGCAAGGTGGTTTATATTCCTTCTTTTTCAGGCATTGAAACAGAAGAAAAGGTTCACACGCCTGAATACCAGGAATGGTTGATTGGCCAGGGCAAGCCTGGCGACATCATTAGAAATCTATTGGCGGAGGCATCTGCCAAGGCAGAAGTATGGAAAGATTTATCTTTCGATGTGGAGGAAATATTCGGTTACCGTATTCTTAAGCCGCAGCACGAAGGCCGCCCCTTTATTTTATGCGAATATCTCCAGGGGATACCCAGGGGGCGGGGTTATGGGGGGTATCCTCGGCTGGAAATCGCCAACGCCGGTAGCGGATTCTTACAGACTTTGCTTCTGCTGGCATTTTTTTATGCCCGGCCGTCAAGTGTTTTGTTAATTGATGAACCTGATGCCCACTTGCATGTGATTTTGCAGAAGCAAATATATGATCATTTGCGCGCGGCCGCCTCCAGAAGGAACTGCCAGCTTATTGTGGCCACTCACTCGGAGGTTGTTATAGACAACACTGATTCGAGCAAGATCGTTTCTTTTTACGGCAAACCTCATCTGTTGAATACCAATACACAACGAGACGAGGTGCGGGAGGCTCTAAAACGCCTTAAGTCGAAAGATCTTGTCCTTGCGGAGCAGGGCAGAGTTTTATATGTCGAGGGCGAAAGCGACTTCAGTATTCTTCGCGCTTGGGCAAAGAGCCTGAAACACCCTCTAATAACTTGGTTGTTTGCCAATTCGTACTATCATCCTATCAAGGGTAACGACCCAAGAGAAGCAAAAGCTCATTTCTTTGCCCTGCGCGCGATAGAACCTCGAATGACTGGGGTTTTGTTACTCGATGGAGACAATAAAGATGCCAAGGACCACGATTTGAAGGCGGATGGACTGAAGTTGTTGCGCTGGGATCGCTATGAAATAGAAAATTATCTTATGCATCCGAGTGTGCTGGAACGCTTTGTGCAACAGAACGCGGGGCGTCTTTTTGTCAAATCCGTAGCGGAGTCCGTAGCAAAAGAATTGAAACGGATATTGCCTCCTGAAGTGATGGAGGAGCCGACAGGCGATCATGATTACATGCGTGTCACTCCTGCTAGCAAAGCCATTCTCCCGCGGATTTTTTCCGCGGCGCGCATGGAAATAGGCAAGATGGAGTATTACCAGATTGCGGAAATCATGCGTTCTGAAGAGATTCACGAGGATGTTCGGGCAATGCTCGACGCAATAGCGGAACATTTCGGAATATGAAACCCGCCAAACCTGACCACCTGATCCTCAACTCCCCCTACGAGGAGCCGACGGCGTACTGGCGTTACCGCCCCGAGCGCAAAGCCCCCCAGAAGCAGCAGGGCAGGAGGGCGGCGGGATATTTGCAGGCCACGCCCGGGCACAGGGGGCGCGGCGAAGACCCCGGGGTGTTTGTGGAACTACCCCTGGCCAACCAAATTCGCAAGCGCGTGGGCGATTGGCGCAAAGCCGGTTACCCGGGCGTGAGCGGAGTGACCCAACGTTTGTTGCGTTACTGGAACGACCCCCAGGAGCGAGGCGGAATGCGGTTTTTCTTTTGCCAGTTGGAGGCTGTTGAAACGCTGATTTGGCTTACCGAGGCGCCCGATCACGAGAAAAGCGGCATTGCAATCCCCTCCGATGGCGGCGAGTTTCAGCGGCTTTGCACGAAAATGGCTACCGGCACCGGCAAAACCGTTGTCATGGCCATGGTGGTTGCCTGGCATATTTTGAATAAAGTGGCGCACCGGCAGGACACGCGCTTTTCCAGAAATATTTTCATCGTCGCCCCCGGTCTCACGGTCAAGAATCGCCTGTGCGTATTGCAACCCGCCGACGCCAATAATTACTACGAGGCATTTGACATCGTGCCCGCGGGCATGATGGACAAACTGCGCCAGGGCAGGGTGCGGATTTGCAACTGGCACGCACTGGGCTGGGAGAGCGAGGAACAAATCCAAAAGAAAAAAGGCGTGGACAAGCGCGGCGCGAAAAGCGACGCGGCATATGCCGGAGAAGTGCTGGGCGAGATGGCCGGCGCGCGCAACATTCTGGTGATCAACGACGAGGCCCATCACGCCTGGCGCTTCAATCCCGAGGCGCAGGGCAAATACATGCGGCAAAGGGATATGAAGGACAGCGCCGAGGAGGCGACCATCTGGGTCGGCGGTCTGGATCGCATACACAAAACCCGCGGCATCCTCGCTTGTTACGACTTTTCCGCGACTCCGTTTGCGCCGTCGGGCAACCGGGGCTCGGAGGAGGCGCTTTTCGGCTGGATTGTCAGCGATTTCGGCCTGAGCGACGCCATTGAGTCCGGGCTGGTGAAGACGCCCCGCGTGGTAGTGCGCGACGATGCGCCGCCGGATGCCAGGACTTACAAGTCACGCCTTTACCATATCTACAACGACAAGGAGGTAAAGGAGGACTTGAACCGCAAGGCGAAATCCGATGAACCGTTGCCGGATTTGGTCGTCAATGCGTATGTCTTGTTGGGTTTCGACTGGCGCGAAACGGCAAAAGCGTGGCAGGAGCAAAACGCCAGGACGCCGCCGGTGATGATTACCGTGGCCAACCGCACCGAGACCGCCGCGAGAGTGAAACACGCGCTGGAGAGAAAGCGGGTGCGGATTGATGAGCTGTGCGACCCGGAGCGCATTTTGCATATAGATTCCAGGGTGCTGGCCGCAGCCGAGGCGCAAGACGAAGCAAAGACAATGGACGGCGCGGGCACTGACGGCGCCCCCAAAGCGACAACGCGCTTCACCAAGGCGCAACAGGCGGAGCGGTTGCGCGAGCAGGTGGATACCGTCGGCAGGCCCGACAAACCCGGCGAGCGGATACAGAAAGTGATTTCCGTGGGCATGCTGTCCGAAGGCTGGGACGCCAAAACCGTCACCCACATCATGGGCTTGCGCGCGTTCACCAGCCAGTTGTTGTGCGAACAGGTGGTGGGGCGGGGATTGCGCCGCACTTCGTATGAGCTGGAAAAGGACACCGGTCATTTCGCGCCGGAGTATGTCAATGTTTTCGGTGTTCCCTTCAGTTTTCTGCCGCACGATCCCGGGGAAAGCGCTCCCCGGCCGACGCCGCAGACCGTTGCCATTGAGCCCGACCCCGAAAAAGCCGAGTATGAAATCCGCTGGCCCAATGTGCTGCGCATTGATCGCACCTACCGATCTAAACTTACCCTGGACCTGGCAAAGACTGCGCCGCTAAGACTTGATGCCGGCGATACCCGCCGCATCGCGCAGTTGGCGCCGACGGTGGACGGCAAACCCGACATCAAGCAAGTCAAGGAAATAGACTTGGAAAAACTGGCTCGGGAATTCCGTATGCAGAAAGCGATATTTACGGCGGCAGGGGATGTGTACGAGCAAATGAAACCGAGTTGGCAGGGCGGCAGAGAATTTCTGCTGGCGCAGGTCGTGGCACTGACGGAGCGGTTTATCCGTTCGGACCGCATACGAATTAGCCCCGCTTCTTTCGCCAGGAACGATCTGCGTTATCGTCTGATGCTTATACTGAACATGAGCAAACTGGTCAGGCATATCTGGGAGGCGATTCGCTTTGGCAGCACCGAAAGCCTGGTTCCCGTCTATGACAAAGACCGCCCGCTGCGCTCCACCGGCGACATGCGCACCTGGCATACCGGCAAGCCCTGCGAATACGCCCAGCGCTCGCACATCAACTTCTGCGTTTTCGACAGCACCTGGGAGGCGTGCGAAGCCTTTGCGCTGGATCGCAATCCGAATGTGGAAGCCTGGGTGAAAAACGATCACTTGGGTTTTTGTATTCTCTATATCCATGATGGCGTGGTGAAAAAATACTGGCCGGATTTCATCATCCGCATGAAGTCCGGCACCCACTTGGTGCTGGAAGTGAAGGGACGGGAGAAGGGCCTGGACAAGAGCAAGTTGGGTTTTCTTGAGGAATGGGTGCGCGCGGTCAATGAAGACGGGCGCCACCAGCGTTGGGCCTTCGAGGTATCGAGAGAGCCCTCCGACATCGCGGATATCCTCGACCGCGTCGAACGCGCCGCCCCGCGGGAGCGGAGCCGGGAGCAGGCCGCGTGCTGAGCGGCCCTGGCCGCAGGCGCCGCAAGTGCGCTGAGCGCATGAACGGCTGCTTGCGCAACGTCTTGCCAGGCGCGTATCGTTTGCATCTGCCGCGCCCCCTTGCCGCCGGCTTGCCATGGCGGTGGCGACGGGGCTGCCGCGCGTCCCGCGCGACACCCTTCGCAATATTTTTCGCAGCGTCATGAAGGAGGAAAAAATGTCGGCCTTGATCTGCGGTTCCTTCGCATACGACCACATCATGTCTTTCCCCGAGCGCTTCGCCGATCATATCCTGCCGAACCGGGTTCATATTCTGAACGTCTGTTTCCTGGTCCCGGAAATGCGGCGCGAGTTCGGCGGCTGCGCCGGCAACATTGCCTACGCGCTGAATATGTTGCAGCCCGATGTTGCCGTGCCCATGGGCGCGGTGGGCCGCGATTTCGCCCCCTACGGCGAGTGGCTGCAAAAGCACGGCATCCCTCGCCGCCATATCCTCGAGATCGAGCAGACCCATACCGCCCAGGCATTTATCGTCACCGACCGCGACGACAACCAGATCACCGCCTTCCACCCCGGGGCGATGGACCATGCCCACCGCAACCGGGTCGGCGACTGCCCGCGGGCCCGCATCGGTGTCGTCGCCCCGGACGGGCGCCAGGGCATGGTGGAGCATGCCCGCCAGTTCTCCGAGGCCGGCATCCCCTTTCTCTTCGACCCGGGGCAGGGCACGCCCATGTTCAGCCGCGAGGAGCTGCTTGCCTTTCTGGAGCAGGCGCAGTGGGTCAGCGTCAACGAGTACGAATGGGCCCTGTTGCGAGAGCGCAGCGGGTTGGATGCCGGGGAGCTGGCGCGGCGCGTACAGGCGGCCATCGTCACCCGCGGGCGCGAGGGTTCGGTCATCTATACGCGGGAGGAGGAATTTCGCATCCCGGCGGCGACGTTGGAGACGGAGACCGACCCCACCGGTTGCGGCGACGCCTACCGCGCCGGGTTGCTGTACGGCCTGCTGCACGAGATGGGCTGGGAGACTGCGGGGCGCATGGCCTCGCTGCTGGGGGCGTTGCAAGTAGGCTGCCGGGGCACGCAGAACTTGACCTTCACCCTGGACGAGATCGCCGACCGCTTTCGGGAGAGCTTCGGCTACCGCCTGTAACCCGCCTGGCCCGTAACTCGCCTGCGCCACCCGGATGCAACTGCGCCCGGGTGCAACCGCGGTAGAGGAGGGTGTCCCCCGCGGTTCCCCCGCGATTCGGTTCCCCGCCGTTGACGCCCATTAAGACGCTGTTAAAACGCCATTAACTAAGAATGAGCCCGCCAGGATTCGAACCTGGGACCTACTGATTACTCCACCGCTACGGCTTTCGCCGCCCTCCGCTGCCGCGCAATGCCTCCCGCAATCGTCAGGAGGCGGAGGTTTGCGGCCCGGGCGGTCCCTTCGCCTTATCCCTGCCTTCGCAGGCGGGACGTAGGCGGGCGCCGTCCCGTCTCTACACCTTCCCCGGTCTCTGGGGCTTGGCTCGGGATTGCCACCGGCCGTTGCCGCTGAGGGTTCCCCGAGTTTGACGCCTGTACACCCGTCGGTTTCCCGGCGGGGCTCCCGTGGCAAAAGTCAGTTGCTCTACCGGCTGAGCTACGGGCCCGCAACTCTTGCCGCCCCTTGTACGACAACGCCTGGTGGGTGTCAATTGCCTGTACATGCCTGTACATGCCTTGCATCGTCCATGCGTCGCCGGCACCGTCCGGGTTGCCTGTGCGGGCGGCGGCACAAGCCGTTACGCAATCGAGGGGAAAAGATTCCCGCCCCGCCGCCCAACCTGCCCCGCTATTCCTGCCCCCGTTAATGCAGTAAAGACAAGCCAGGGGCAAGCCTGCGCCTCATTGTTCCCATCACTCCGCCCTGGAGGGGGAGCCTGGGCGGCCCTTGCGGTTCTCCTGGGCGGTGGGGCGTAGCAGGCGCTTTAGCTGCTCCCCCCACCGGCGCGACCTCGGGCTTGCGCCCTCGTCTTGCCGACTCCCCCTCAAGGGGGGAGTGATTGGGGGGGAGTGGCGCGTAAGAACCGCTTTTCTTTCCTTCGATTGCGTAACGGCTTGGCGGCGGCAAGTGTCGTTTTATGCGGGTATAAT
>JAPPPX010000016.1 GCA_028817305.1 Gammaproteobacteria bacterium
CATCGGCGGCGAGCATTGAACCAACGGAACGGATCGGAGATACTGCCACCCCTGTAAGCGCTCCCGCCGGGGCTGGGGAAAAGCAATGATTACCGTTCTAAAAGCCAAACTGCACCGCGCCGTTGTCACCCATGCCGAGCGCGATTACGAGGGTTCCTGCGCCATAGACGAGTCCCTGCTGCAGATGTCCGGGATCCGCGAGTACGAGCAGATCCACATCTACAACCTGGAAAACGGCGACCGCTTCAGTACCTACGCCATCCGCGCTCAGAGAGAGTCGGGGGTCGTATCGGTCAACGGCGCGGCGGCGCACCGGGCAGCGCCAGGTCAACGGGTCATTATCTGCGCCTACCGTCAAATCGAAGAGGCGAAGGCCGCTGGCTACCAGCCGATAGTGATCTGCCTGGACGACCGCAACCAAGTCAGCCTGCGAAAGGGAGGCGTCCCGCTACCCAAAAGCGCCTGAGCAAACGAGCGGGCAGGCGCAGCGCATCTCCCCTCGCGCTACGCCGTTGCTCTGACATGGAACTCGTAGAGCAATTTTTTAGAGTTCCGCTTTCTGACGATCTCAGAACCGACATTGGCGAAACCGGCATTTCTGAGCAGATCCTCGTAGAGCCGTTCTGATGGGATCGGATGCCCGTAGAACACTGAGTTCCCAATGATGTAGTGGACGGCACCCCCCGGCCTAACCACCCTGCGAGCCGCCATAAAGTGCCGGCTCATATCCTCGAAATACTTGAGAATATACTGGCTCATCAACATGCCGTTCTTGGGATGCGAACCGCGTATCCTGTCGAGAATCGGCGCAAGGTAACCGGGGACGAAGGCCCCCTGAGGTTTCCAGTCCGCAAGCCGCGAAGTTGCGATTCCCCAAGTGCCGCCGATCGTATCCCAGTCCAGTTCGCCTGCCTCACGAGCTGCAACGATGTAATCAAGCCAGTACATATAGGGCCGGAGTTCCCTGATGTACGAAATGCGGTTGGGATAGGGCGGCGATGTAATCAGCACGTCGAATATCCGGGCATTCCCGTTGCTCAGGAGCGTGAGATCTCGGCTGTCGTCCCTGATAATCTCCACGTTTCCCGCCGGATTGTCCCGGGCATCGGTGGCGACGGTGTCCAGGTCCCTTTTGAACTGCTCCGCATGCCTCGTGGCAGCCGGGATCAGCGGTAGAATATTGCTCTCGTTCTTCTCTTTGAGCGTCATGGAAACCCGGTTGAAACCGGCGTTGGAGAGAGCGATCACCGTTCTGGAAAACGCAACGCGAAGCAGGTCTCCGACTGGCGCACCGGTCGTTTCGTCGGCATACAAAGCCGCCTTCAACTGCCGGAGGAAAGCAAGCTCCGCACGGTCCCACCACTTGTCTATGTTCGCGATTGCCGGCGGAGAAGCGGGCCTAAGCCCCTTCCGGGCGGCGGCGAGAATCCGTTCCCCCGCCTGCAACAGTTCTTCAATCTCGGACTCGGAGTAGCGCCGGCCCTTGGTCTTTGCGAACCAAATCAAAAACGGGTTGATATCTATCGCAGTGCCTGCATGACCCTTGTAAGCGGCACAAAGAGATGTCGTGCCCGTGCCGGAAAAGGGGTCGAGAACGGCCAATCCTTCGCCTGTGAGATCGTTGAGAACCTGATTTACGATCTTGACGGAATAGGCAGGGGTAAGCCGAAGCCACCCGTGCCGACCATGCTCGCGGTTATGCTTGAAAGTCAGGTCTGCTCGCTGCTGCGCTCTTGGAATAGCCATCTGCATACCTGGACTTCTTGGTTAGTTCAGAGCCAGCAAAGCCTTGAGGACCTCGTCAACGGTGCTTTTGAGTCGTCTTGTATTACGCCGAAGAAAATCGGCGAGATTATAGCCGATGATGTCCTTCATGAAGGTAAAGGTCGAGTTCAAGTCGTCGCCGGTGGTGTTTCCGATCAATATCGTCCAACGATTATCCTGGTAGCGTTGCGCTATGTCTTCATCGAATTGGGTGGACAGGAGCATGATTGCAGGCAGATACCGCTTCGTATAGGCGGTAGCCGCATTGGCTATATCGGCGTTCTGGCGCTTTGAGTCCTTGCTTTTGTAGCCTTGCCGAATCTCAAAGACCACGCCCTTTAGGGTCTTAATCGCTTTCTCGTCAACATTGAGCCGGGCAGCGGCACGCTCAATCCAGTTCCTGATACGTGCCTGGTCCTTGATGTTTTTCAAGTCTTCGAGATCGATCCGGCCGTCCAGCGCAAGGGTACGGGCGCCGATACTGCCCTGGGGCGGTATCCGGTAAGACCACTTGGCCTGCTTTTCCGACAGCCCAAGTTCGTCTTGCAGAATCTCTCGGAAAAGCCGCTCGCTACCGATCCCAATCTGGCGGTAGATGCTCGTCATTCCTCCAGCGGCTTTGTGGGCCGCATAAATGAGAGGACTGTCCAAGCCGAACCAGGAATAAAAGGGGTCGGCTGTGTGCATGGCCTCGAAATCCGCGAGGGTGATTCCACTCTTCGTTCCCATTTTTGGCTTGTATTCTGAGCACTTGCGTACAGGATCGAGAAGCAATTGCAGATATCGCTCATCACGGCCCATTGCAACTACCCATTGATTGCGGTTACCGGGTTCATCAGCAGATCGTTACAGCAGGTCATTAGCGCCAGGCCACTACCCGGACAACCAGGCGCACCAGGCACGCCAAGAATCGCCGGCAGAACAAGGCGAATCTACTTACATCCGGTTCCCGCTTCGCGTATTGCGGAAAACAGCACTCCCCATGCGGATAGATGCTTCCTCCGCATCCTTCGCATTGCCATAGCCTGTCGCCTGTCCAGTAATGGTGCGCCACACACCTGGCAGTAACCACAGTACGCCGTCGCCGCATACTTCGCCGCTATTCCTGCGCTCCCAGGTCTTCGTTTATACGACCGTCAGTCATAATCGCCCCCGCCGGCGGCGGCGTATTCAGCCGCACGATGCGGAATCCCGCCCCGCCTGCCCCGTCTCCGCCGGCGCCTCCTGCCCCGGCGCCGCACCCGGAAGACCCAGCTGCCGCCACAGCGCCACCGTAGCCGCAGCGCGGTTCAGAGTGTAAAAGTGCAGGCCGGGCGCCCCGCCCTGCAACAACCGCTCGCACAAAGAGGCCACCACCTCCTGGCCGAAAGCGCAAATGCCTTCCCGGTCGCCCTCCAGGTCCCGCAGGCGGTACAGCAGCCAGCGCGGCACCTCGGCGCAGCAGATGCGGGAAAACCGCAGCAGCCGCGAATAACTGGAAATCGGCATAACGCCGGGGAAAATAGGGATGTCGATCCCCAACCGATCACAACCTTCCAGGAAACGGAAATAGGCGTCAGGGTTGTAGAAATACTGGGTGATGGCACTATTGGCGCCAGCCTCCACCTTGCGCCGAAAGTGTTCCAGGTCGGCGGCGGCGCTCTCGGCCTGGGGGTGAAATTCCGGGTGCGCCGCGACCTCGATATGGAAATGACTTCCCGTCTCCTTGCGGATCCATGCGACCAATTCGCTGGCGTAATGCAATTCGCCGCTACCTGCCAGGCCGGAGGGGACATCGCCGCGCAAGGCGACCAGATGGCACACTCCGGCCGCGCGGTAGGCGCTCAAAACCGCGCGCAGTTGTTCCAGACTGGAGCCAGCGCAGGAAATATGGGGGACGCCGGTCATTCCCGTGCGGCGTTGCAGTTCGACAACCGTCTCCAGGGTGTATTCGCGGGTGCTGCCGCCAGCGCCGAAGGTCACCGAAAAGAAATCGGGCGCCAGCGCCGCCAACTCCCGCGCGGCCTCGTGCAACACCTGCCGCTGCTTGGCGTCGCGCGGCGGGAAGAACTCCACGCTACAGCACGGCTGGGGGCCTGCGCTGCGCTGCCCGGCTGGTACGGCCCCGGCGTCCGTCCCCACCGGCGGCCTCAATAGCGGTAAAAATCGGGTTTGTAGGGGCCGCCGACCGGCACACCCAGGTAATCCGCCTGCCTCTGTGTCAGCCGCTCCAGGTCGGCGCCCAACTTGCCCAGGTGCAGGCGCGCCACCTTCTCGTCCAGATGCTTCGGCAGAGTATAAACCCGCTTGTCGAAACTCCCGGGGTTGCGCCACAGCTCGATTTGAGCCAGCACCTGATTGGTGAACGAGGCCGACATGACGAAACTGGGGTGGCCAGTAGCACAACCCAGGTTCACCAGCCTGCCCTCGGCCAGCACGATCAGCCGCTTCCCGTCGGGGAACACCACATGGTCCACCTGTGGCTTGATATTCTCCCAGCGGTAGCGCCGCAATGAAGCGATGTCGATCTCGTTGTCGAAGTGACCGATGTTGCAAATGATCGCGTCGTCTTTCATCGCCTGCATATGCTCGTGGGAGATCACGTCCACGTTGCCGGTCGCGGTGACGAAGATGTCGCCCCGGGGCGCCGCATGTTCCATGGTGAGCACCCGGAAGCCTTCCATCGCGGCCTGCAGGGCGCAGATCGGGTCAATCTCCGTGACCCAGACCGTGGCCCCCATGCCGGCCAGCGCCTCGGCGCAGCCCTTGCCTACGTCTCCATAGCCGCAGACCACGGCGACCTTGCCGGCGATCATGACGTCGGTGGCGCGCTTGATTCCGTCAATCAGAGATTCGCGGCAACCGTAGAGGTTGTCGAATTTGGACTTGGTCACCGAGTCGTTGACGTTGATCGCCGGCAACAGGAGGCGCCCCGCCCGAGCGCGCTCCTCCAGCCGCCGCACACCGGTAGTGGTCTCCTCGGAAACGCCGCGCATATCGCGCAGGAGCTCCGGATACTGTTCATGCATGTGCTCCGTCAGGTCACCGCCGTCGTCCAGCAACAGATTCGGCCGCCAATCGCCGGGGCCCTTGATTGACCGCTCGATGCACCACCAGAACTCCTCCTCGCTTTCTCCCTTCCAAGCGAATACCGGGACGCCGGCGGCGGCCATGGCGGCGGCAGCGTGGTCCTGGGTGGAAAACACATTGCAGGAAGACCAGCGCAGCTCCGCGCCCAACTCCAGCAGCGTCTCAATGAGCACCGCCGTCTGCACGGTCATGTGCAAACAGCCTGCGATGCGCGCACCCGCCAGCGGCCGGACCTCCCGGTACTCCTCGCGCACAGCCATCAGGCCGGGCATTTCTTTCTCCGCCAGGGCGATCTCCTTGCGCCCCCAATCGGCCAGCGACAGGTCGGCTACACGGAAATCGGGGGCTGCCTCGGATATTCTGGGCGCCTCGGCGGCGCTGGTCTTGACTTTGGTCATGCGTTCCTCCCGACGGCGCTGGCGGCCTTTGGACGGGACCCCCGCAGTCCGCGCAGGGCCTCGGCGCGGTCGGTGCGCTCCCAGGGAAAGTCCGCATCCTTGCGACCAAAGTGGCCATAGGCGGCAGTACGGCTATAGATGGGTCGGGCCAGGTCCAGCATCTCAATGATGCCGCGGGGGCGCAGGTCGAAATGCTCCCGCACCGCAGCGGCCAACGATTCCTCCGGCAACTGGCCGGTGCCGAATGCCTGTACGCTCACGGAGGTAGGTTCGGCGACGCCGATGGCGTAGGCCAGTTGCACCTCGCAGCGATCCGCCAGCTCGGCGGCCACGATGTTCTTGGCGATATAGCGCGCCGCGTAAGCCGCCGAACGATCCACCTTGGAAGGGTCCTTGCCAGAGAAGGCGCCGCCGCCATGGCGCGCCATGCCGCCGTAAGTATCCACGATGATCTTCCTGCCCGTCAGTCCGCAATCCGCCGCCGGCCCGCCCACCACGAAGCGCCCGGTGGGGTTAATATAGTAGCGCGTCGCCCGATCCAGCCAACCGGACGGCGCCAGCACCGGCTTAACGATCTCCTCCATCACCGCCTCTTCCAGGTCGCCCTGGGACATCTCCGGGTCATGTTGCGTGGACAGGACCACCGAGTCCACAGCGACCGGCCGGTGCTCCCGGTAGCGGAAAGACACCTGGCTCTTCGCGTCCGGGCGCAACCACGGCAGACGACCGCTACGCCGCAATTCCGCCTGGCGCCGCACCAGGAGGTGCGCGTACTCCAGGGGCGCCGGCATCAAAGTGTCCGTTTCCCGACATGCATAGCCGAACATCATGCCCTGGTCGCCTGCGCCCTGCTCCCTGCCGCCCGCCTCGTCCACGCCCAACGCGATATCCGCCGACTGCTGCTCCAGCATGAACTGCACTGCACAACCCCTGCCGTCGAAACCCAGCTCCGGGTCGTCGTAACCGGCGCCGCAAATGGTCTCCCGCACCCGCGCCTGCAACTCCTCCATCTTCAGGGAAGGCCCGGAGACTTCACCGGCCACCAGCGCCAGCCCGGATTTGAGCAGAGTCTCGCAGGCGACCCGCGCCCGCGGGTCGCGCTCCAGGTACGCATCAAGCAGGCCGTCCGAGATCTGATCGGCCAGTTTATCGGGATGCCCCTCAGATACGGACTCAGAGGTAAAGAGGTACTCGCCGGACATCGAAAATTGAACTATTGGCCGCCACCTTCGGACAGGCGCGCGGCAACAAAGAGACTTCTTGCATGACGTTCTATTTCATTCCTTAAGCGGGCCGGGATTTCTGACCGCCGCCCACGAGCCGCCCACGATGTATGCAACGGCGCATTGCGGAGGCTCGGCGGCGCAGCAACCCTTCAAAACCGCATAGCCTATCAAAAACCCCGCTCCCTTCCCAGCCGGAGTCTTTTCCAACGATAGCGACCCGGAACGCAGAATGCGATTTCAACGGCAAAACAGTCCCTAACGGGGCGCAATTGGAGTTAAATTCTAGATAAAAAGACTACCGCCGCGTTCATGTCGGCACGCAGGCGCCGGCTGTCGCATCCGCAGCCGCCGCGTCCAGGTACTCCCGCACCCGCAACATGCGCATATCTCCCTCCCTACAGACCATGACGCAGTCCTTGCGGTACCAATCCCCCAAAACATAACGGGTTGCCGATTCTCCCTCCAGGGAAAAATCGTGCCGCCCCTGCCGGTGCGTATGGCCGTGGACCAACAGCCGCGCCCCGTGCGCCTTCATCGCCCGGTCCACTGCCACCTGATCTACGTCAACCCGCGGCCGTTCGCTGTTTGCCATCTTGCGACGGGCGCCGCGGGCGCAGCGCAGACGGGCGCGCAATGGCAACACCTGGAACAGGCCGCGGAACAGGGGATTGTCCACACAACGGCGATATACCTGGTACTTGCGGTCGCTGCTGCACAGAGAGTCGCCGTGGCAGAGCAGCGCACGGCGGCCTTCCAGTTCCACCACCGACAGGTCCGGCAGCAACGTGCAGCCAGTCACCGCGGCGAAGCGCTCCCCGACCAGGAAATCCCGGTTGCCTCGCATGAAGAAGACCTGCATTCCCAGGCTCGTGGCCGTAGCCAGCGCCGCCAGAATCACCGGATGCGGCGGCGTCAGGTCGTCGTCCCCCATCCACATCTCGAACAGGTCTCCCAGCACGTACAAGGTCCGCGCCCGCCCTACGGCCGCCCGCAACAACTCCTGAAACAGCTCCAGCTTCGCTGGCCGCTCGACGCTCAAATGCAGATCGGAGACCAGCAATGTCTCCGCCGGTTCCGGCGCCTGTAGAGACGCCGCGCGAGACTGCCGGGACGGGCCCCTCGCCTCCTTCGCCGACGCTCCCATCATCCCCGCCCTGCGAGCAGTATCGCCCCCGCCCCCGCCCCCGGCAGGGCGCTCCCCCACGACGGGCGCGCGCCGCCCCTTGCGGACGGCGCCAGAGTCTCCAGTCGCCCTTGCCTGTACATACGGCTTATTCTAGCCTCGATTACGGCCCCTCCCCAATGCAACCCCCATTTTAAGCCCTGTCCCGGCAATGCCCGCGGCGGCAACAGCCTCCGCATAAGCGATATCCACACCGCGCTGCCGCGGCACTGCGCCGGCGGCGGCCTCGTCCTGGCAATACCTCCGCCGCCGCCATCCCGAGAGCCATATGTGGCAACTTCATACAGACAATTGACGTTACCCACTTGCAACCCCTATGATCCCGGCGCGTCGTCGGTTCGGTCGGGGCATGGCGCAGTCTGGTAGCGCACCTGCTTTGGGAGCAGGGGGTCGGGGGTTCGAATCCCTCTGCCCCGAGTTCTCCTCTTTGCGCCGCCGCGCCGCCTGCGCCCGTAGCTCAATCGGATAGAGCATCGGCCTTCTAAGCCGAGGGTTGCAGGTTCGATTCCTGCCGGGCGCGCCAGGCCGCATCTTACGGTGAGCGTAGCTCAGCGGTAGAGCCCCGGATTGTGGCTCCGGTGGTCGTGGGTTCGACTCCCATCGCTCACCCCATCGAGCGGGCCGTTAGCTCAATTAGGTAGAGCAGGGGACTCTTAATCCCAAGGTTATAGGTTCGATTCCTATACGGCCCATAGAATTCCGCGGTCCCGGCGCCCGGGGCGGCGCCGGCACATCCAGCGAGAGAAGGATCGGTCCGGCCAGCCCAGCGGATTCGGCCGCGCGCGACATATTTTTTTGCTATTGCGGCCCCTGTGCCGCTGGATTAAGATAGGGGATTGTACGCGCGCCGCCGGCGCAGCGGCATTTCGCTCATTCTTTACGAAAGATAGTCCGAGGACACCTTGCGACACTACGAGATCGTATTTCTGGTCCATCCCGAGCGCAGCGACCAAGTAACCGCCATGCTGGCGCGCTACCGTGCCCTGCTGACCGACGCCGGCGGCAGGCTGCACCGTATCGAAGACTGGGGACGGCGACAGTTGGCCTACCCAATTCAGAAGGTGCACAAGGCATCCTATGTGCTGATGAACGTCGAGTGCGATACTGCCACCCTGGGCGAGCTGAAACATGCCTTCCATTTCAACGACGCCGTGATCCGCCACATGGTGGTGCGCCGTAAAGAGGCGGTAACCGGCGCTTCGCCGCTAGCCCGCGAAAAGGAAAAGGACAAAGACCGGGCGGAGCGAAGAGCCGCCTCCGCCAAAAACGAAGAAGATCTGGCGGCGGCAATGGAGACGGGGGAGATCCCGGAAACATCGGAACAAAAGGATATGAGTGGGACGCCCCCCTCCGAGGCTGCGCCAGGCATAACCGCGGCAGCGGAAACGGAGGCGACGGCGGAGGAATCGCAGGACGAGGAATCGCAGGACAAAGAGGCCGCGGCGGAAGAAGCAGTGCCGGAGCCGAAAGCGGACGAATCCCCCTCTCCGGACCGGACATAGCCCCGGATACAAGCGGCAAGAAGCGAACAAATGTCACGATATTTCAGGCGCAAACGGTATTGCAAGTTCACGGCGGCAGGGACCCGCGAGATCGACTACAAGGACCTGCAAACGCTGCGCAACTATCTCAGCGAGACAAACAAGATCCTTCCCAGCCGTATCAGCGGCACCAGCGCCCGCTACCAACGGCAACTGTCCCTGGCGATCAAGCGCGCCCGCTACCTGGCCCTGCTGCCCTACTCCGACCACCATTGACCGTCGGCCCCGCGTGCTGCGCCGGCTAGCCGCATACCTGGTACGCGGACGCCTTGAGGCCGCATGCTGGGGCGGGTCGCTGCTGGCATTGGCCGTACTGCTAGGGGGATTCCAACTGCTGGTCATCGCCAGCGGCGTACCTGCCGCCCTCGCCGCCCTGCGCTCGGGGCCATGGCCGGGAACGCAGGTAGCGCTGGCCGGCGCCGCCATCGCCGTGTTGCTGTTGGCGCTGTTCGGCAACTTGGCTCTGCCGCTCTGGCTGGCCCTGCTGCTCTGGCTGGCGGCCCTGGGTTGCGCGCTGGTGTTGCGGGAGACGGAATCGCAAGGATTGATGCTCGCCGCCGCAACCGCTGTCGCCATTCTATTTTCCCTGACGGTGCGCCTGCTAACCGGAGACCCGGAACTGCTATGGGGCCCCATGGTCGAGAAATTGCTGGCGCAACACATGCCGAAAAGCCAGGAATTGGCCGCCCGGGTGCTGCCCCTGTTCAACGCAGCCATGGCCGGGACCCTGCTGTTAAGCGCAGCATGCACAGTCTGGATCGCCCGCTGGCTACAGGCCGTGCTGTATATGCCCGGCGGCTTCGCTCGCGAATTCCGCCGCTTGCGCCTGCCCCGCGCGCTGGCCCTGCTGCCTCTGGCCCTGCTGCTGTCCCCAACCCATTCCGAGGCGGCGCGCGCCGTACTGCAAGACCTGCTGATCCTGACGACCTTGGCCTACCTCCTGGCCGGGGTCGCGGCCCTGCACGACTGGGCAATGGCGCGGGCGCTGCCTGGCGGCACGCTGCTGATCTTCTACCTGCTGCTGTTCCTGCTGCTGGCCATCACGCCCGTGCCGCTGCTGACGCTTGCGGGGGTAGGCCTATTTGCCTCGCTGCGCAGCCCAAAGGAAAAGCGCCCGAGCTGAACAACCTATTGCGTAGGCCCCGGCCTGCTTTTGCGCGGGCGCGAAAGACGCGAAAGAACCTCCTCCTCCGACACCACCTGGGTGCCATATGTACCGGACTTCTACGCACCGCACGGCGGCCGGCGCCATTGCAGGCCGCGCACGGCAACGAGGAGGGACGACCGCGCTACCCCCCGCGCCCCATCCGGCGAACGGCAGCGCCGCGTCGAATCAAGGCCAATAGCGGCCGCCGCCGTCGAACAAAGAACGGCCGCTTACGGTCTCTGCCGGGATCCCGCGCATCACCACGTCCCAATGCTCCACGATCAGGCCACCCTCCAGGCGGAAGATATCCACCGCCGCGGCGCTCATGGGCGCCCAGTCGTTGCCCCGGTCCCCCTTCTTGAGAGTATAGTGGCTGTGCACGAAAACCAGATTGCCCTCCGCGCCGATGCGCTTGATCTCGGCATGAATCTCGGGAAACTGCGCAAACCAAACGTCGCGGGCCATCCGCTTCAGGCCCTCGCGCCCGTTCGGCTCCATCGGGTTGTGCGCGATCCAATCGGACGCCATCAACTCGTCCAGCGCATCTGTATTCTTGTCGTTGATGAACTTCTCCATATAGCGCACCACGACGGCCTTGTTCGCCTCCTCCACCGCGGCCGAGGTCTCCCGGAAGCCGCCGCCGTCGAACATGGTATTGCCGTTGACCGATTCCTCCTCCGGCACCGTCTGCGCCACCTCCCAGTGCTCCGCGATCAAACCGTCGCGCAACAGGAAGATATCCGCCAGGGCGACGCTGGGCTGGGCGCGATCGTTGCCCCGGTGTTCCCTCGCTACGGTGACGTGGCTGTGCACGAAGACCAAGTTGCCGTCTGCCGCCATACGCTTGATCTCGACGTGGTACTCCGGCTTTTGCGGGAACCAGAGCTCCCGGAAGGCGGCCGCCAGGGCCTCGCGCCCGTCTGCCTCCCGCGGACTGTGTTGCGCCATATCCTCTGCCACGGTCTCCTCCAGCACCGAGTAATCCTGTTCGTTGTAGAACCGCCAGTAGCGCAGCACCACCTTTTTGTTCGCCGCTTCGCGCGCTGCCGCGCCGCCGGCCCCGTCCGCGCCGCCCGCGATGCGTTGCCACCAGGCACAGGAAGAAAGCGCGCCCGGCAGCAGCAACGCCGCCGTCAGCGCCGCTACGGTACGCGCCGCCCCGGGGGGATTCTCATGTGGCATTAGATGTCTCTCCGCGCAGGTTCGCTATGAAGAAATTTTTTTATACCCGGTATGGCGGAGAGAGAGGGATTCGAACCCTCGATGAGGTTTATAGCCCCATACTCCCTTAGCAGGGGAGCGCCTTCAACCACTCGGCCATCTCTCCATAGATTCAGCATACCCGCCGCCAGGATGCGGGTAAAGCGGCGTCCGCTCAGGAAGACTCCGCAGGGGGCGCCCCTGCGCTGCCCTCCTCAGCGCTGTCGCCGGCGCTTGACATAATCTCCTTCCGCACTACCTTAATCTCCGGCGGGGCGATGATACCGATCCGTACCTGCTGGCCGCGGACATCCAGCACCCGCACTTCGATATTGCCGTTAATTATCAAACTTTCATCCCGTCTGCGCGTCAGTATCAACATGGCCCTGCTCCTTTCCTCCTTGCTTCGATTGCCTCCACAACACGGAGACGGGAGCAATCGGCATCAATCATTCGCTTTCTCCAACCCAAAGGCGCGGTGCAACGCCCGGATACCCGTCTCCATGTGTTTTTCCTCGATCACCACGGAAATCTTGATCTCCGAAGTCGAGATCATCATGATGTTGATCCCCTCCGAAGCCAGCACTTCGAACATGCGGCTGGCGATCCCGGCATGCGAGCGCATCCCCACCCCGACCACCGCGATCTTGACGATGCCGTCGTCGCCGCGCACGTCCGCGGCGCCCAGCCGCCCTGCAAGCCCATCCAGGATCTCCATGGCCTGCCGGTAGTCGCGCCGGTGCACGGTAAAGGTGAAGTCAGTAGTGCGGTTCTCGCCTACGTTCTGCACGATCATGTCCACCTCGATCCCCGCCCCGGCGATGGGGCCCAGGATTTCGTGGGCGATGCCGGGCTTGTCCGGGACTCCGAGCAGCGTGAGTTTCGCTTCGTCCTGGTTGTGCGCGATGCCGGAAATGAGCGGCTGTTCCATATCTTCTCGCTCCCTTTCGATCAAGGTGCCCGGCCCGTCCGCAAAGGACGACAGCACCCGAAGAGGGATATTATATTTGCTTGCGAATTCTACGGCACGAGTCTGTAGCACCCTGGCGCCCTGACTCGCCATTTCCAGCATCTCTTCGTAGGCGATACGACCCAGCAGGCGGGCATCCGGCTCGATGCGGGGGTCGGCGGTATAGATCCCCTCCACGTCGGTGTAAATGCGGCATTCCGCTGCTTGCAGGGAGGCGGCCAAGGCGACGGCGGTGGTGTCCGAACCGCCGCGGCCCAAGGTGGTGATGTTGCCCTCGGGGTCGGCGCCCTGGAAGCCGGCGACGACGGCAACCTTACCCTGCTCCAGGTCGCTTTGGATGCGCCGCGCCTCGATCCCGACGATGCGCGCCTTGTTGTACCGGCCGTCCGTGCGGATACAAGCCTGGATCCCGGTATAGGAGCGCGCCGGACAGCCGCGCTCTTGCAAGGCAATCGCCAGCAGGGCGATCGTTACCTGTTCCCCAGTGGACAGCAATACGTCCAGTTCGCGCGGGGCGGGGTGCTCGGCGAGGCCGCGCGCCATACGGCACAGCCGGTCGGTATCGCTGCCCATGGCCGAGACTACCACGACCAGCCGCCGCCCCTCCTGCCAATGGGCGGCAATGCGACTGGCAACCGCACGGATGCGGCCGGTGTCGGCGACAGAACTGCCGCCGTACTTGTGCACGTGCACGCTCATGGCAGGGGGCGGTGTGCGCGAGCTGGGCCCGGGACCGCTTACGCGCCCTCTCCGCCGGCGCCGATGCGTTCCCGCACCCATTCCGGGACGCTGTCCAGCGCTGCCGTCAGGGCCGCGGGGTTGTCGCCGCCGGCCTGAGCCATATCCGCCCGCCCGCCGCCGCGGCCGCCAACCTGCAACGCGACGAAGTTCACCAGCTCCGATGCCCGTATCCGGTCCGTGCTGTCGCGGGTCACGCCCGCCACCAAAATCACTTTGCCCTTGTCCGAGACGGAAGCGAGCACCATCGCCGCCGTGCCCAGACGGTCCTTCAGCCGGTCCACCGCCTGGCGCAGGGTCTGCGGGCCGGCAGACTCCAATTGGCGCGCCACGACCTTAATCCCTCCGATCTCGCGCGCCCCGGCGACAAGGTCTTCGCCGGCGGCCTGTGCCAGGCGCGAGCGCAGTGCCGCCAGCTCCTTCTCCAACGCGCGGTTCCGCTCCAGCAGGCGGCCCACCTGCCCTTCGGCGTCGGCGCTCCCTAACAGGCTGGCGACCTGATCCAGGCGCTGCGCAGCGAGCGCCGCCCAGTCCAGGGCGCCGTTGCCGGTCACGGCTTCGATACGCCGCACCCCGGCGGCGACTCCCGTCTCGGCGACGATCTTAAACAGGCCGATGTCGCCGCCGCGGTGCACGTGCGTACCGCCGCACAATTCCCTGGAAAAGCCGCCTCCGATCTCCAGAACCCGGACCGGGTCTTCGTATTTCTCGCCGCACAGGGCAAGGGCGCCGGATGCCAACGCCTGTTGCAGCGGCAGATTGCATACGCGCGTCTCTGCGTTTTGCAAAACGACCTCGTTCACCCGCCGCTCGATATCCCGGCACTCTTCCGGGGTCAACGGCCGCGGATGGGAGAAGTCGAAGCGCATCCGGTCCGGCGCGACCAGAGAGCCCTGTTGCGCCACATGCGACCCCAATCGCTCGCGCAGGGCGGCGTGGAGCAGATGGGTGGCGGAGTGGTTGCGCATCGTATCGTTGCGGCGCCGCGCGCATACCTGCGCCTGCAACCGTTCCCCCACGCGCAGACGGCCCTCGCGCACGGCGCCGATATGGACATGGGAACGGCCCTGTTTCTGCGTGTCTTCGACAGCAAAGCGTCCCTGCGGCCCCAACAGTTGCCCCTGGTCGCCAACTTGACCACCGGACTCGGCGTAGAACGGGGTGCGGTCCAAGACGGCGTTGCCGGCCTCTCCCTCGCGCAGCTCCGGCACCTCCTTGCCGTCGCGCAACAGGGCCAGCACGACGCCCTCCCCCTCCAGGGTCTCGTAGCCCAGGAATTCGCTGTCGTGTCCGCAGCCCGGCAGCGCCTCGCTGGGAACGAAGCGCTGCGCCCGGCGGGCGCGGCGGCGCTGCGCTTCCATCGCCCGTTCAAAACCCGCCTGGTCCAGTTCCAGACCGCGCTCGCGGGCAATATCGGCCGTCAAATCCGCCGGGAAGCCGTAGGTATCGTACAAGCGGAATACGGTCTCGCCCGGCAGGCGGCCGCCATCCAGACCGGCCAGGCATTCTTCCAAGTGCCGCAAACCCTGCTCCAGGGTCTCGCGAAACCGTTCTTCTTCCCGCAGCAGGCTCTCTCGGATCCGCGGCAACGACCGCGTCAGCTCGGGATAGACTCCGGCCATCGCCTCCGCCAGCGCATCCGTCAAGCGATGCAGGAAGGGCTCCCGAAAGCCGAGGCGCTGCCCATGGCGCGCGGCCCGGCGCACCAGGCGGCGTAACACATAGCCGCGTTCTTCGTTGGACGGCAAAACTCCGTCGGCCACCAAAAAGGCCACGGCACGGACGTGGTCAACCACCACCTTGCGCGAAACGACATCTGCCGCCGCGGCCGGCGCCGCCGCCTCCCGCATCCCGTCCAGCGCCCGCAGCAGGGGGATAAACAGGTCCGTTTCGTAATTGTCGCGCACGCCCTGCATCACCGCCGAAATCCGTTCCAGCCCCATGCCGGTGTCCACGGCCGGGGACGACAACGATCGCAGGCTGCCGTCCGCGGCACGGTCGTACTGAGCGAACACCAGGTTCCATATCTCTACGCGCTCCTCAGGCGCGGACCGAACGGGACCATAGAAGATCTCCGTGCAGGGGCCGCAGGGCCCGGTCTCGCCCATGGACCAGAAATTGTCCTCGTCGCCGCCAGACTGCAGACGCTCCCGGTCGAGGCCGATCCGCCGCAGCCACACCTCGGCGGTCTCGGCGTCATCGCGGTGAACCGTGACCCAAAGCCGCTCTTCCGACAGGGCCAGCTCGCGCGTCAGGAATTGCCAGGCGTAGGCAATCGCCTCTGCCTTGAAATAATCCCCGAAGCTGAAGTTTCCCAGCATCTCGAAGAAGGTATGGTGCCGTGGGGTGTGGCCCACGTTCTCCAGGTCGTTATGCTTGCCGCCAGCGCGCATGCAGCGCTGGCAACTGGTCACGCGGGTAGAACCGCGCCGCTCCCGCCCCAGCAACGAGCCCTTGAACTGCACCATGCCGGCGTTGGTAAACAGCAGGCTGGGATCCCCGTCCGGCACCAGGGAGGAAGAGGGTACGCGCACATGGCCGTGCCGCTCGAAAAAGGCAAGGAACCGCTCGCGGATTTCACCGCTGTTCATGGCCTGGAGACCCAGGCGGCGGCACCTCGGCAGCGGCCAGCGCGGCGCGAATCTGCCCGGCGGTAAAACCGCGCCGTTGCAGGAAGGCCCACTGCCGCGCCCGCTCCGCGGCAGAACCCGGCCGCTCCCGGCCAAAACGCAGGCCGCGTTGCGCGCCGGCCAATTCTTCCCAGTCGCAGTCGGCGACATGCAATCCTTCCTCGATCAGCTCGTCCGGCACCCCCCGCCGGCGCAATTCGTGGCGTATATGCGCCGGTCCGTAGCCGCGCCGAACCCGCTCCCGCAGATAGCTCTCGACATAGCGCCGGTCGGATTGCAGGTCTTCCTCCTGCAGTTCCGCCAGTACGCGCGCGACCTCCGCGGCCGGGAAGCCCCTGTCGCCCAGCTTGCGCGCCAACTCGCGCGCCGTGTGCTCGCGCCGCGACAACAATCCCACGGCGACCTCCCGAACGCCGCGCCGCAACGGCGGGCCTCGTCGGGACCACCCCACCGCGATGCCGCGTCAATGGTCCTTGCGGCGGCGGGAGGCGGCGGCCGGCGGCTTTTTCTCCGCCGCCTTCGCCGGCGCCGCCGCCTGCTCCCCCGCCGACGGGGCGGATGCGTTCAGCAACCGGGCGCGCAGTTCCCGTTCCAGCGCCGCCGCCTGCTCCGGGTGCTCGCGCAGAAAGGCCCGGGCGTTCTCCTTGCCCTGCCCGATCCGCGCGCCCTGGAAGCTGTACCAGGTGCCGGAACGCTCCAGCAAGCCTTCCCGCACCCCCAACTCGAGCAACTCTCCCTCCCGCGACACCCCCCGGCCGTAGAGAATATCGAAGTGCACCTGCTTAAACGGCGGCGCCACCTTATTCTTGACCACCTTCACCCGGGTCTCGTTGCCAATCACCTCCTCCCCCTTCTTGAGCGTCCCGACCCGGCGGATCTCCAGACGCACGGAGGCGTAGAATTTCAGCGCGTTGCCGCCGGTCGTGGTCTCGGGATTGCCATAGGGCACGCCGATTTTTATGCGAATCTGATTGATAAAGATCACCAGCGTCCCGGACTTGCCGATATTGGCGGTGAGTTTGCGCAAGGCATGGGACATCAGGCGCGCCTGCAACCCCACATGGCTGTCCCCCATGGCGCCCTCGATCTCGGCACGGGGGGTAAGCGCCGCAACCGAGTCAATCACCACCACGTCCACGGCGCCGGAGCGGACCAGCATGTCCGTGATCTCCAGGGCCTGTTCGCCGCTGTCCGCCTGGGATACCAGCAGATCCTTGACGTTCACGCCCAGCCGCTCCGCGTATTGCGGGTCCAGCGCATGCTCGGCATCCACAAAGGCCGCCGTGCCCCCGGCTTTCTGCGCCTCCGCGGCCACATGCAACGCCAGGGTCGTCTTGCCCGAAGACTCCGGGCCGTAAATCTCCACGACCCGCCCGCGCGGCAGACCGCCAATCCCCAGGGCGATATCCAGCGCCAGGGAACCGCTGGGCACCGCGTCCACATCCATCGCGACGT
>JAPPPX010000068.1 GCA_028817305.1 Gammaproteobacteria bacterium
CGGCTTGGCTGCCGCGACTCCCCCTCAAGGGGGGAGTGATGGGGAGAGTGGGGCGCCCGCCGGCGGCGTTGCGGGAGGCGGCGGGCGCCCCCCGGCGCCGTCGTTGCCTGCCGCTCATGCCGCTCAGTTGCGGGCGCCGGCGGCCAGCGCCCTTTGCCGCTGTGCCAGCAGTTGCTGCCTGTTTTCCGCGTCCTGCGCGCCCGGCGCGCCGTGTCCGATGTACTCCGGCCAGCCGCGGGCGTGTTCCAGGACCAGATCGGCGAGTGCCCGTATATGCGCCGTCTCGTCGTTCAGCGCCGGGATATAGCCGAGGCGCTCGCCCCCCGCCTCCAGGAATTCCTCGCGGTAGCGTATGGCTACTTCTTCCAGGGTCTCCAGACAATCGGCGGAAAATCCGGGGCAGATGACCTGCACGTTCTTGACGCCGTCTTGCGCCCACTGTTTCAGCAGGTGGTCGGTGTACGGCTTGAGCCAGGCGCGCGGACCGAAACGGGACTGGAAGGCAACGGCCCATCGCTCCTCTTGCAGCCCCAGGCGCGCCGCCGTCAGCCGGGCGGTCTTGTGGCACTCGCAGTGGTAGGGATCGCCGGCCAGAAAATAATGCCGGGGCAGGCCATGGAAAGAGAACAACAGTCGTTCCGGTTCGCCTTCGCGCTGCTGGTAGGCGCGTACCGATTGCGCCAGCGCGTCAATCAGCGGCGGGTAATCCGGGTAATGCAGCGCCAGGCGCAACTCGGGCAGCCAGCGCCAGCCGCGCAGCGCGGCGGCGGCGGCGTCGAAGACGGAGGCCGTGGTGGCGGCGCTGTACTGAGGATAGAGCGGCAGCAGCAACAGCCGCCGCGCGCCGGCGAGGCGCAGTTGCTCCAGCCCGGCGGCGATGGAAGGGTTGCCGTAGCGCATGCCCAGGGCCACCCGGATGCGCCCCGCGCAGCGCCGTTGCAGTTCGCCTTGCAGGGCATGCGCCTGGCGTTCCGAGATCGCCCGCAGGGGAGAGCCCTCCGGTTGCCAGACCTTGCGGTAGGCGGCGGCGGAGCGGCGCGGGCGCAGTCGCAGGATGATGCCGTGCAGGATGGGCCGCCAGAGCAGGGGGGGCAACTCGATGATGCGGGGGTCGGACAGGAACTGCGCCAGGTACCGGCGCAGGGCGGCCGGGGTGGGCGCGTCCGGGCTGCCCACGTTGGCGATCAGCACGCCGGCGGTGTCCGGCTCTCCGTGTCGGTATTCTGCATTGCCCAGGTACTTCATGATGCCTTCCTCGCGTTGCGATTGATTCTCGGGGTGCGCCTTTCCAGGATGCTCTTTTCAGGGCGCTCTTTTCAGGGTGCTCTTTTCAGGGGGGGGCCGCCTATCCCCGCCGCAGCACGGCCATGGGCGATTGCCGCCGGGCGGCGCGGGTGCCCAGCAGTCCGGCGGCCGGCACCAGCAGCAGTCCGGCGGCCAGCCCGGCGCCCCACAGCAGCGGCTGCGGATGAAACTCCAGGTTCAGCGCCTGCCGCGCCAGGAGCCAGGTGGCCGCATGGGCGGTGCCCGCCGCCAGCACCCCGGCGACGCCTCCCAGGGAGAGGAATTCCGTGATGTGCCCGCGCAGGATCCAGGGGCCGCCGGCGCCCAGGGCGCGCAGCAGCGCTCCCTCCCGCCGGCGCTCCCCGGCGGACAGTTGCAGCGCGGCGGCCATGACCAGAAGCCCGGCCATCAAGGTGAACAGGAATACGAACTCGACGGCGCGGGACACCTGGTCCATCACCGCGCGCACCTGGCGCAGCAAGGCGTCCACGTCCAGGATCGTGACGGCGGGGAATTCGCGCGCCAAGTCGCGCAGCAGCCCGCTGCGCCCCGGCGGCAGGTAGATGCTGGTGATCCAGGTCGCGGGATGAGCGTCCAGCCAGCCGGGGTTGGCGATCGCGTAGAAATTGACCCGAAAAGAATCCCATTGCACCTGGCGCAGGCTGCGCACCTGCGCCCGCACTTCCCGGTCGGCGATCCGAAAACTCAGTTCGTCGTCCAGGGCGATCCCCAGCACCGCCGCCGCCTCCCGCTCCAGCGAGAGGTATTGCGCCCCGGAGGCGTCCCGCGGCGTCCACCATTGCCCCTCGACGACGCGGTTGTCCGGGGACAGGGCGGCTGCCCAGGACAGGTTGAAGTCCCAACGGGCCAGTTCGCGCCCCTCGCCCTCGGGGTAGTCCTCGGGCCGGATGGACCTGCCGTTAATCGCCGTCATGCGCCCCCGCACCATGGGGTGCAGTTCGACGGGGCGGTCGGCGTGCCGCTGCAGGAAATCGCGCATGGCCGCGACCTCGTCGGGCTGGATGTTGACCAGGAAGTAATTGGGCGTGTCTTCGGGCAGTTGCCCGCGCCAGCTTTCCAGCAGGTCGCCGCGCACCAGGGTCAGGATCAGCAGGGCCGTCAGGCCGGCGCCAATGCCCACCAGTTGCGCGATGCTGTCCCCCGGCCGCCGGGCGATGCTGGCCAGCCCGTACCGCCAGGAGATGCTGGCATGGCGGCGCAGCCGTCCCAGCAGGCGCACGCCCAGCCAGGCGCACAGGGTCAGGAACAGGACGCTGGCCAGTATGCCCGCCAGCATCCAGGCGGTCAGCTTGGCGTCGCTGTTCTGCCAGGGCATCAGCGCCGCCAGCGCCAGCAGGGCGGCGCCGCAGACCGCGGCCCGCCCGGCGCCGCCTGCCGCGTCCGGGTCGCGGCGCAGCACCTGCATCGGCGACACCCGGTGCAGGCGCCACAATTGGGGCAGGCAGAAGCCCAGCATGGCCAGCAGCGACACCGTAGGCGCCATGGCCCAGGGCGCGATGGAGGCGGGCGGCAGTTCGCCCGTCGCCGCCAGGTTGGCCAGCAATTGGCTCAGCACTGCCTGGCCCAGGTATCCCAGCGCGCAGCCCGGCAGGCTGCTGAGCAGCGCCAGCCATGCCAACTGCAGGACGAACAGCCCCGTGGTGCGCCCGTGCGTGCATCCCAGGCAGCGCAGCAGCGCGCAGTGGGCCAGGCGGCGCTCCACGTACTGGCGCGAGGCCAGCGCCAGCGCCAGCCCGGCCAGGGCGATGGAGACCAGGGAAGCCAGGCGCAGGAATTGCCCGGCGCGGTCCAGGGCGGCGCGCATCTCGGGGCGCGCGTCCTGGGGCGAGCGCAGCCGCCATGCCGGATTGGCCCGCGCTTCGATGCGCTGGCGCAGGGCTTGCACCGCTTTGTCCTCGCCCCGGACCAGCAAGCGGTGCTTGACCCGGCTGCCGGCGCCGAGCAGGCCGGTGGCGGGGATGTCGTCTTGGCGGATCAGCAGCCGCGGGGCCAGGTTGAACATCCTGCCGCCCCGGTCCGGTTCCAGGGCCAGGATCTGGCTCACCGTCATTTGCGCCTCGCCCAGGCGCACGCTCGTCCCCGGTTCCAGCCCCAGGGTGCGGGCAAGGCGCGGGTCCGCCCAGGCCTCGCCGGGGGCCGGGAGCGCCTGCGTCTCCCGGTCGGCGCCGTCCCAGCGGTCGGCGATCCGCAGGCTGCCGCGCAGGGGATAGCCGGCAGAGACCGCCTTCACCTCCACCAGTTGCAGCTCCTCGCCGTGTTCGGCCATGCTGCGGAATTCCAGGGTGTGCGCCGTGTCCAATCCGGCCGCCTGCGCCTCGGCGGCCAACTCCGGCGGCAGCGCCTGGCCGGAGGAAATCGCCAGGTCGGCGGCCAGCAGCCGGGACGGCTGTCGCTCCAGGGCGCCGCGCACCCGGTCGGTGAAGAAACCCACGGAACTCATGGCCGCCACCGTCACGGCCAGCGTGCAGAAGATCAGCCGCAACTCGCCCGAGCGCCAGTCGCGGCACAGCAGTTTCCAGGACAGGGGCAGCAGGTTCATGCGCCGGGGAGGGTGCCGGCAACGGCCGGGACGGCGGCGGGCGCGGCGGGCAAATCCTCGGCGGCCAGCCGCCCCTCGCGCAGGGGCAGGATGCGGTTGCAACGGGCCGCCAGCGCATTGTCGTGGCTGACCAGCACCAGGGTGGCGCCGTGCTCCTCGTTGAGCCGGAACAGCAGGTCCATGACTTGCCGGGCCGTGCGCTGGTCCAGGTTCCCGGTCGGTTCGTCGGCGAACAGAATGTGGGGCTGGCTGGCATAGGCGCGGGCGATGGCGACCCGCTGTTGCTCGCCGCCGGAGAGCTGGGCCGGGTAGTGGCGCAGCCGGGCGCCGAGCCCGACCCGTTCCAGTTCGGCGGCGGCCGTCTCCCGCGACCGCGGCGCGCCCGCCAGTTCCAGCGGCAGGATCACGTTCTCCAGCGCGGTCATGCTGGGCAGCAACTGAAAGGTCTGGAAGACAAAGCCCACCCGCCCGGCGCGCAGGCGCGCAAGCTCGTTCTCGTCCAGTTCTCCCAGGTCGCGCCCCTCCAGCAGGACCCGGCCGCCGCTGGGGCGCTCCAGCCCCGCCAACAGGCCCAGCAGGGTGGATTTGCCGGCGCCGGAGACGCCTACGATGGCGACGCTCTCTGCCTTGCGCACCCGAAAACTGATATGATCCAGAATCGTGAGCGCGCCGCCGCCGGGCCGGCGCACTTCCTTGCAAAGGTTTTCCGCCTCGATGATGACCGATCGTTCCGAGTTGCCCCGTTCCATGTTACCGGCCGCCGCCGCGGGCAGGCCGCTTGGCGTCCTGCTGCTGTTCTTGCTTGGCATGATCTGCGCCGGCTGCGGCGAAGCGCAAGACAAGAAGGCGGGCCCCCTGCTGGTGCTGGGGGACAGTCTGAGCTCGGCCTATGGCATGGCTGTGGAACAAGGATGGGTTGCCCTGTTGGAACGACGGTTACAGGAGCAAGGCTATAATTATCCGGTCCATAATGCCAGTATCAGCGGCGACACCAGCCAGGGCGCGTTGCGCCGCCTGCCGGCGCTGATCGAACAGCACCGACCGGCGGTCGTCATCGTAGAGATCGGGGGCAACGACGGCCTGCGCGGCCTGCCCGTCCTGCATTTGCGGCGCAATCTGGAGCGGATCCTGGACCTGCTGGAAGAACACGGCAGCCGGGCGCTGCTGGTGTCCATGCGCGTTCCCCCCAATTACGGCGCCGCCTATTCCAGCGCCTTCGCCGACAGCTACGCGCAGGCGACGGAGGGGCGGGAGGCAGTGTTGGGGCGCTTCTTTCTGGACGGCGTCGCCCAGGATCCCCGGTTGATGCAGCAGGACGGGATACACCCCAGGGCCGAGGCGCAACAGAAGATGCTGGAGAACGTCTGGCCCGATCTGCAACCCCTGCTGTAGCGCCGCTTTGTCCGCCATGTACTGCATTCGGTGCGGCGCGGGACCGATGCAGCAGCGCATTCCTCCCATGGACAACCGTCGCCGCGGCGTCTGCTCCGCCTGCGGCTACGTGCACTACGAGAACCCCCGGGTCGTCGCCGGTTGCATCCCGGTGTGGCGGCGGCGGGTCTTGCTGTGCCAGCGCGCTATCGAGCCCCGCGACGGCTTGTGGACGCTGCCCGCGGGTTTTATGGAACTGGACGAGACGGCGTCCCAGGCCGCCATGCGCGAGACCCTGGAGGAGGCGAACGCCCGCGTCGCGCTGGACTCGCTGTTCGCCCTGTTCAGCCTGCCCCATGTCAACCAGGTATATCTCATGTATCGGGCGCGCCTGCTGGACGGCAGCTTTTCCCCCGGGCCGGAGAGCCGCCGCGTCGCCCTGTTCCGCGAGGATTGCGTGCCCTGGGAGGAGCTCGCTTTCGCCTCCATCCGCTACACGCTGGAGCTGTTCTTCCGCGATCGCGGCCGGGGCGCCTTCGCCGTGCACACCGGCGACGTGCTGCGCAAGGGAAGCGGCTATTGCCTGGTGGACGGGCAAAGTTAAAGTTACGGAGAGATTGCCGATCGATGCCGACCGCGACTCTGAACCTCTCCCTGCTTAAGGAGGAAGCGACAGCCTTCGCAGCCCGCGAATCGCGGCATGAAGAACCCTCGCTTTACGGCGTTACCGACGGCAAGGCGATTGGCACATATCTCGAACGAAAGCTTCATCGGCGCTTACGCGACAAATATTCCTATGTCGAAGGTTCTTCCGCGAGGGGAGAAGAAGGCGCCCCTTCTTCGCTTCCCTCTCCCTTTGGGAGAGGGACCGAGGGTGAGGGCGGAAAACGGCGCAGC
>JAPPPX010000132.1 GCA_028817305.1 Gammaproteobacteria bacterium
TTCGGGCGGTTCTGGATTTTCGGAGTTTTTACACAGTCTGTTTCGCCGGAATGACAAGATGGCCGGAATGACACGGGGCGAGGCCAAGAATGACAAGGTAGGGGCGCGGAGAAGAACAGGCGTCTCCGGGGAGCGGGCACTCCGGGGGGCGGGCAAAAAAAGAGGGCGCACAAGGCGCCCTCCAGAAAGAAAAGGGAAAGCCGGCTTCTACCAGAGGAAGAAGCTGCCCACGGCGAAGACGTCCGCCTCTTGCGTGGCGCCGTCGAACCACTCGTGCTCCACCTTGCTGTACTCGGCCATCACCTTGAACCAGGAGGTGACGTCGTGGTAGAGACCCACCGTCAAGGCGTTCTGCTCCTCGGTCCCTACAAAGGCCGTGGCGACGTTTGCATCAAGGACCGTGTTCGTAAGAGGGTCGCTAGTGGGATCAGCCGGAGCGGCAGCCAAGGTACATGCAGCGCTTGGCGCGCCCACCGTCCGCCGGGCCTTATCGTTGTCGGTCTCGTCGGCCATGCTGGCGCCGTAGCTGACGCCGAACTTAGTGCGGCCGTTGAAGGTGTAGGTGCCCTGAATGATGTAGCCCGAGTGCTCGCGCTCGTCGCCGCAGTAATCCACCGCGTCCGCATCCAGCATCAGGGTGGTGCCCAGCGCCTCGCCCACATAGCCGCTGCCGGTCAGCTCGAAGCCCTCGAAGCCCAACACGGCGCCGCCGTGAATGCCGTAGGCGGTGACCTCGTCGTCACGCCAGGCTGGGGCGTTGTTGCCGGCAATCTCGGCCGTCTGCCACAGGCCGCCCAGCCAAGCCTTCAAGGTGCCGCCGGTGTAGGTGGTGGCGTAGGTGGCCTCGGTCTCGAAGCGCGGGCTGCTGGTCTCGTTCCAAGTAGGACTCACAGCATCCCCTTGTATTCGATCACTCGCTATTCGGCTGGGATCGTATATGCCGATCTCCAACTGGAAGCCGTTGACCTGCGGCGTCTTGTAGGAGATGCGGGCGTTGAACTGCGGATAGACGTAGCCGTAGCCGATGCGTCCCAGAGTGGTGCCGCCGCCGGCCTGGCCGCCCTGCGCTCCGACCCCGAACAGCGTCATATCGGTGAGGATGTTATGCCGCTGGTGCAGGCTGAGCGTCCGCCCCACGCTGACGGTGCCGAACTCGCCGTCTATGTTGAAGAACACCTCGCGCATGTCAATCTGGGCGCCAGCCTGCTGTCCGCTGCCGAAATTGTTCTTCCTATTATCGATCTGGATCTGCGGGGCAAAGCTGATCCGAGCCGAACCACGCAGGCCGGCGACCTCCGGAGAACGCACGTTGAAGCTGAAGAAGGCAGGCAGCAAGCCGGTACGGATGCGGCTGCTCTTCTGGTCGGGAGTGATGTTGCCACCCAGGCGTGTAGTATTGACCGACGTCATTCCTGCCGCAGATCCGTCATGAGTGGCTCTCATAAACGCAGCAGGATTCGCCGGCCTCGGATCCGAGTCTTCTATCACGTAGAAGCCGTTGACGTTGCCGTCGAAGCTTACTTCCCAGTCGTTGTCGCCACCGACCACCACCACCGCTTGCGCGGCGGGGGCGAGCAGCAGGGCGAACAGCGGCGCAAAGATTTGCAGCAGTCTCTTCGTCTGCATGATTATTACCCTCCAAAAAACGTTTCGTTAGCGATTAACAAACGCCCCCCCCGAGGGCATTACACCCGGAGAAGACTGCTCTCTGTAGCCTTTCGGCAACATTAGCCGCGCAGGATAACCGGAATCTCAAAGGCTTGTCAACCCCATGAGATTACAAAAAGAACCGCCCGCCAGGACATCGAAGATTGTCGCTTTTTTGCAACAGCGCCCCCAGTGCATTCCCTCCCGGCACCCCCGCCCGACAGTCCGTGCAAAAACCCCGCGGGCATCCAGCGTATAAAGCCCACTCCGCCATTCCTGCCCTTTACCCCGCCATTCCTGCCCTTTACCCCGTCATTCCTGCCCTTTACTCCGTCATTCCGGCGAAAGCCGGAATCCCGCATATCAAGCGCGCGCGCTTCGCGCTCCTTTGCAGGAATATCCGATGAAGGCAGGGGCGGGCGGGCCGTCCGGCGGCATAAAACCTGGCTTGGCCGCGCCCGCTCCGTAGAGATGCGCCGCGCGCATTCCGGTGGCCAGCGAATACGCAGATCGGCGTATGGAATCGGTTTTCGTTCGGGCTATACTCAAGGCTGGCTTGGCCGAATGAAAGGCGGCCCTGGCCGTTGCCAAGACAGCGTAACATGAGCGACTACGACAAAATCAACCGAATCCTGGACCGGGTTTCCCAAAACCTGGACCGAGTTTCCCAAAAACTGGATCGGACTGCCCAAAGCCATGCGCGGGCCGAGTCGCGGCTGGCGAAAATGGAGGCCTTTCAGGCCGAAATGCAGGCCGAAGCGGCGGCGCAACAACGTGCGCACAGCAAAAACCTGGACCGGCTCGAGAAAACCGTGGCCCAACTCGCGCAAAAAATAGATAAACAGCACGCAAGACTGGGCCAACTCGAGAGAACCGTGGACCGGGTCTCCAAGATCGTCGGGGGCATGGGCGAAACCCAGGGGCGCCTCGCCGAGGAATTCATCTACGAGGCGTTGCAGAAAGCCCCGCGCATCGGCGATCTGGAATTCGACGTTCTGCACATGAATTTCAAGGCCACGCACCGCGAAAAAAGCGCCGAGTACGACCTGGTAATGACCAACGGCGAGTTCGCCGCCATCGTGGCAATCAAGCACAAGTTGCACCGAAACGACGTGGAAAAAATGCGCACGGTGCTGTTGCCGAACTTCAGATACCTGTTGCACCAGTTGAGCGACAAGACGCTGGTGCCGGTGGTGGCGGGCATGACCGCGGACCCGGACGCCATTGCCCTGGCCCACGAATGCGGCTACGCGGTGCTGTTGCCGGACGGGCAGAAGATTCGGGAGGACACGACGCATCTGCGCTACATCCCGCAACAGGGATAGGCCAGGGAAGAGCCGCCGCCTGGGGCCGGGCGCCGGGCAGGCAATAGAGGAAGAGGGAACCGAGGGTTACGTCAGCAAGTTCGTCAGCCAGCCGGTCGCCACCGCCAGTGCTGCCAGCCCGACGCCCAGCGCCCCCACCAGCCGCCAGCTCAGCCGCGCCTCCTGGGCGGCCATCTCCGCCCGCAAGGCGGCGATGTCCGCCTTCGTAGCCACATCGCCCGATGCGGCCACGGAACGAGCCGCCGCCTCCGCCAACTCGTCCGTCGCGCCAGCATCCTTCAGCGCATGCAACAGTTCAATATTCGCCTGGGTCATGCCGCAATCATACCCTGAATCGGCATCTCAGGGCACGGCCCATGCCCCGCCTGAGCGGAAGGCCGCCGCTATGCGCTTACCCGCCGCCGCGCCGGAAGCTGCGCTCGAAGGCCGCCAGAAAGGACTCGATCTGCGGCGGCGCGCACCGCTCGAAGCGAAATTCCAGCACGGTAACCGGCAACGCCAGCGCGCCCAGGCGCAGGGCGGGCGCCTGCGCGTGCGAGATGCGCGCGCGCCCCGGCGGCAATTGGACTTCCAGCGCGCCGGGACCGATCCGACGCCAGGAGTAACGGACCAGGGCCCTGGGCAGATGATGCAGGAACTCGGCCTCGGACAGGCTCATGCGGCGCGGCGGCAGGCGCTGCGTGCCTCCGCGCCCGGCGGCGCTCATCCTCCGGCGACGGGAGGCCAGACGGCGAGAGTGTCTCCTTCTTGCAACAGAGGGCGGCTGCGCTCCGCCGGCTGCAGATAGACGCCGTTCAGCAGCACCAGGTGGGCCAGGCGCTCGGGCACCTGGAAATCCCGAATGATCTGGGCCGGGGTCGCGTCGTCGGCCACCTCCAACTGCGTGGCGCAGTCGCGTGCGCGCGGCGGAAGATAGTCGCTGAGGGAGGCGTATAACTTGAGACGGATGCGCTTCATGCCGGGGCACAGCAGGCTGTGCAAAACCCCCGAAAATCCAGAACCGCGCGAAAAACTACCCACTGGCACGGCAAATATCCGCCATTCCCGCGCAGAGCTTGCCCCTGGCTTGAACAGGGGCGGGAATCCAGCGCAAATAGAGCGCGGAACGCGCACATTCGCGCGATGGCGCCGGCAGGCGGCGGCGCGAGTTTATCGCTGTCCGCCGCGCCCTCGCTCCGCCCTGAAGGAGCGCGAAGCGCGCGCTTGTTATGCTGGATTCCCGCCTGCGCGGGAATGGCGAGGGGGGGCATGGGAATGGCGGAGTAAGCTTTAATCAGAATGTCCCTAAAGGCATGTCCGCGGCAGGCGATGCGAAATGCCGACGATTTAACGAACGATTCAACGAATTTTGGGCCAGACGGAGAGGGTGTCTCCTTCTTGCAAAAGGGAACGGCCGCGCTCCGTCGGTTGCAGATAGACGCCGTTCAGCAGGACCATGTGCGCCAGCTGCTCGGGCACTTGAAAATCGTGGATCACTTGATCCGGGGTCGCGTCGTCGGCCACCTCAAGTTGTGCGGTGCGATCCCCCCGCCGCGCCTCCGAAGGGAGATACGCGCCGAGGGTGGCGTACAGCTTCAGCCGAATGCGCTTCATGACCGCCGCACGCCGCCGCAGCGCGCCACGGCCCGGTTCATGGACTCCTGGGACTCCTGGGACTCCCGACCGGCAGGACTAGAGTACCGCCGGCGACGGCCCGGCTCATGACAGCAAAACCTCGGCGTTATGCCCGATCGCCTGCGTACGCGCGAGGTATGCCTCCATGATGCGGGTCGGGTCCTTGAGCAGGTGATCTTTCCACTCGCCGAGGCGCAACCGGGTCTGCAACAGGCCGCGCAATACGCCCACGTGTTGCGTCCAGCCCAGGGCCTGGGCGCCGACCAGGCGGTCGCCGTCGAATTGCAGGTTCAGATAGCGGTAGCGCTCCGGGGCGCAAAGCCGGGCGCAGTCGCCGCCCTCTTTGCCCATCCACAGACCGAAGGAACTGGAGACCAGGCCCATGGTGTCGAGCACGTTCATGTTGACGCTGCCCTGGTGCGGCACCTGGCGACCGCACATGTTCATGGCCGCCAGCCTGCCGTGGTCGGCGGCGGTGGGCTGGATCGCCTGCACGCTGTACTCGCCGGTGGAGAAGTCGCGCCCCTGGCAGACATCGCCGGCGGCGTAAATCCCCTCGCAACTGCTTTGCAAATACCGGTCCACCCGCACGCCCTGATCCGTCTCGATGCCGCTACCCTCCAAAAAGCCGATGTTGGGGCGTACGCCCACGGCGCAGATCACCAAATCGGCGGGCAGCGTCTTGCCGTCCGACAACTGCACCGCCAACCCGGAATCGGCGCGCTCGATGGCCTTGGCCTCGGTGCCGGTCAGCACCTGTACGCCCTTCTCCTCGCACCATCGCTTGAGCAGATCGCCGGCGGTATCGTCCAGCATCCGGGGCACCATGCGCTCTTCCCGCTCGACCACGGCGATCTTGAGTTTGCGCCGCGCCAGCGCCTCCAGCAGGATGCAGCCGATAAAGCCCGCCCCCATCAGCACGACCCGCGAGCCGGGCTCGGTGCGCTCGATAATCTCCCGGCTGTCCCGCAAGGTCCAGCCGTTCAGCACGCCCGGCAAATCAATGCCCTCGATGGGCGGCTGCAAGGGCGTGGCGCCAGTGGCAATCAAAAGCCGGTCGAAGGCAAGTTCGCCGTTGCGCTCCAGATGGAGCCGCTTCCCGGCGGCGTCCACCCGGGTCACGCGATCGTTGACGACCTCGATGCCGTGATCCCCGTAGTGCCCTTTCTTATGCCGCAGGTGGGTGCCCTCCTCGCCGATCTTGCCGACCAGGTAGTACGGGAGGGCCATCCGCGAATAAGGGGGCTCCGGCTCGTCGCCGATGATGGTGACGGCGTTGCGCGCATCCATGCGCCGCAATGTCTCCGCGGCGATGACCCCGGCAGGACCGGCACCGATGACGATATGCCGCATCTCCGGAAGCCTCGACCCGGGCCAGGGCGGCCTAGGCGCCGAGCCCGCCGGGTTGCAGTCCCAGCCGGGAGCGGGTATCCGAGGTGGGGACGCCCTTCTCGTCCCAGCCGCGCACTTGGTAGTACTCCGGGAGCATATCGGCCAGACGGTTGACCTTGCCCTTGGCGGGGCCGGTGGCGGCGGCCTCCTTGACCAGCCGCTCGGGCAGGCGGTCTTCGCTGCCGTCAACGCCGGCGGCCAGGTTAAAGTCGCGCTCCAGATTCCAGATGCGCTCGCCGACCTCCAGCAACTTCTCCGCCGTCCAGTTGCCTTCGCAGGCGCCGTCCAGCTGCGGCGCGACATCCTCCATGGTCCAGGCGAAGGTGGCGAAGGCGCACAAGCCGGTGGAGTCCACCGCCGCGGCGGCATCCTGAAATGCCTTCGTCAGGGCGGCCTTGCCCTCCGTGGCCAACGGGTCGGTCTTCTCCGGGATGCCCATGATCTCCGAGGCGACGGTGTAGCCGCGCAGGTGGCAGGCGCCGCGGTTCGAGGTGGCGTATGCCAGGCCCATGCCCTGGATGCCGCGCGGGTCGTAGGCCGGGAATTCCTGGCCCTTCACCGTCATGGACAACTCGGGGCGGCCGTACTTCTCGCACAGGCGCTTGGAGCCCAGGCCGATTTCCCGGCCGAAGCCCTCGCCCCGGGCGGCGAGCTCGGCCACCTTGCACATGGCCTCGGCGGAGCCGAAGCGGAGATCGATGCCGCCGGTCTCTTTCTTGGTGATCGCGCCTTCCTCGTACAGTTCCATGGCCGCCGCGATGGTGGAGCCCAGGGAGATGGGGTCCATCCCGTCCTCGTTGCACAGGAAATTGGCGTAGGTCAGGGCCTCCAGGTCGTCAACGCCGGCCGCCGAACCCAGTGCCCAGGCCGACTCGTATTCCAGACCGCCGCCCGCGCCCCAATACTTGGGACTGTTCTTGACGGTGAAGTGGCCGTTGTCCATGCGCGAGATGCGCCCGCAGGCGATGGTGCAGCCGTAACAGGCGGCATTGGTGACCAGATTGGCCTTGCCGTCCGTCTTGCGCGGCTCGTGCATGGCCTCGCCGGAGATCTTGCCGGAGCCCTCGAACTGCACCTCCCGCATGTTGCGGGTGGGCATGGCCCCCACCTCGTTGATGATGTTCATCAACACCTGGGTGCCGTACTTGGGCAGGCCGGCGCCCGTGACCTCGTTGTCGGCCAGCACCTTCTTGCCGTCGTTCACCGCCTTCATGAAGGCCTTGGGGTCGCGCAGGTTGCGAATGCCGCGGGTGCCGCGCACGGCCACGGCCTTCAGATTCTTGGAGGCCATCACGGCGCCCACGCCGGAACGGCCCGCCGCCCGGTGCAGATCGTTGACGATCGAAGCATACAGACAGCCTTTCTCCGCCGCCCGGCCCACCGCCGCGATACGCAGCAACGGGTCCTGGTGGCGCTTGTGCAACCAGGCATCGGCCTCCCACACCGAAAGCCCCTGTATCTCGTCGGCGGGCAACAGCTCGGCGCGCTCGTTCTCCAGATAGAGATAGACCGGCTTGGGCGATTTGCCCTCGAAGATAATCATGTCCCAGCCCGCGTGCTTCATCTCCGCCCCGATGAGTCCGCCGGAGTTGGAACAGGCGACGGTGCCGGTCAGCGGGCTCTTGGTCACAACCGAGTAACGGCTGCCGGTAGAGGCCATGGTGCCGGTCAGCGGACCGGTCACCATGAACAATTTGTTCTCGGGCCCCAGAGGGTCGCAGTTCGGGGACACTTCCTCGACCAGGTAGCGGGTCGCCAGGCCGCGCTGGCCGATATAATCCATGGCCCACTCCATGTTCAGGGGTTCGTTGCTAACCTTCCCTTTCGTCAGGTCAATCCGCAGTACGTTCTTCGTCCAAGCCATTTTCGACTCCTCCTGGCGTCAAGCGCCGTCGCTGCCGGAAAGTTCGCGGGCCGCATGAGAGCGCATCCGCTCCAGCCCGGTATGATCCGCATCCACATAGGTAATCGCCTGCGTCGGGCAGGCCTTGGCGCACTCCGGATCGCCGCCGCAGAGGTCGCACTTGTACACGACTTGCGTCTCCTGGCTATAGTTCACCGTCCCGAAGGGACAAGCGATGGTGCACACTTTGCAGCCCACGCAGACATCGTCCAGCACCTCCTTGGCGCCGGTCTCCTCGTTGATCACGATGGCCTCCACCGGGCAGGCATGCATGCACCAGGCCTCGGCGCACTGGGTGCAGGTGTAGGGGACAAAACGTCCCTCCTGGTGAAAGGGGAAGATCTTGATCCGGGAAGCGGAAGGGTTGAAGGCCCCCTCCGCCTGGTAGGAACAAGCCATTTCGCACTGCAGACAGCCAGTGCACTTTTCCGGTTCTATTTGCAGAGACTTGAGCATTTGCAACCTCCTTGCGCCACGCTACCGTAACGCTACCAAACACTCTCGCAACCCTCCGCCCCCTCTTGCGGCATCCCGGGCGATACCGGCAGGCCTTACAACCGCCGATGGGGTGGATTATAATCCACCCCGAACCCATGGTCAACCGCTTTGCAATTGTCTTCGCCGCGCCCGTTATCGCCGCCCTGTTGCCGGCGTTGCCGGCCGCCAATGCCGCGCCCGCTACGGGCGAAACCCTGGTCCTGGCCTACGTCGGCGGCAAAGACGCAAGCGCCCACCTGGGGGCGCGCCAGGGCACGGCGGAGGCGAACCTGCAGGGGCGGTTCCTGGGCCACAGCTACCGGCTGGAGCACTACCGCGACGCCGCGGAGGCGGCCTCGGCAGCGCCGCTCGCCGTGTTGGCGGCAGTGGACCGGGAACAATTGCTGGCGCTGGCCGACGCCTTCCCCGGCGTCCCGGTATTCAACCTGTCGCTGGACGAAGACGCGTTGCGGGCGCAGTGCCGCGACAACCTGCTGCACGTGCCGCCCAGCCAGGGCATGAAGCGGGACGCCGCGCGGCAATGGCGGCGCGTCCATCCGGATACGGCAGGGGCAGCGGGCGCCGCCTGGCACCCCCGGTTCGTCAAGTTCGCCGCCCGCGACCTGAACAAGCGCTACGCCAAGAAATTCCAGCGCGAGATGGACGACGATGCCTGGGCCGGCTGGGCGGCGGCGAAGATCGTCTCCGAGGCGGTAGTGCAGGAGGGCCTCGATAAGCCGGCGGCCCTGTTGCGCAGGCTATGGGACGGATTCTTCTTCGACGGGCAGAAGGGCGCCGCGCTGAGCTTCCGCGCCACCGGCCAGCTGCGCCAGCCCGTGCTGCTGGTACAGGACGGGGACGGCCAATTGCTGGGAGAGGCGCCGGTACGCGGCGCCGCCCGGCCTGGAGACCTGGACAGCCTGGGGCGCGCCGACTGCCCCAAGTAACGAACGCGCGCCGTTCCCCGCAAGATTTGCTTTTTGTCCCCCGCTTGATTCGACTGGAGGTAACAACCATGCGCCAAACCTGCACCGCCTTCGCCCTGTGCATCCTGGGAACCGCCGCGGCGGCGGAACCGACGCACCGCATATTCGTCACCAACGAGCGCGGCAATTCGATCAGCATAATTGACGCCCGTTCCCTGGAGGTGACAGACACCGTAGAAGTAGGGAAGCGCCCCCGGGGGATCGGATTTTCGCCGGACCGCAGCGAACTGTACGTAGCGATCAGCGAAGAGAACGCCATCGCCGTGCTGGACCCGAAAACCCTGGAAACCAAAAGGAAATTCGAGGCCGGCTCGGACCCGGAGACCTTCGCCGTGCATCCCGACAACCGCATCTACATCTCCAATGAGGACGACGCCAAGGCATCGGTTTACGACCCGACCACCGGGCAGCGCATCGCCGAGATCCCCGTCGGGCTGGAGCCGGAGGGCGTTGCGATCTCCCCCGACGGCAAACTGGTCATCGTTACCAGCGAGTCCAGCAACATGCTGCATGTGATCGGAGTGCCCGAACACCGCCCCATTGCCAACATCGTGGTCGGCGCGCGGCCCAGGGCGGCGACCTTCAGCCGCGACGGCACCCTGGCCTACGCCAGTTCGGAGATCGGCGGCCAGGTCGTCAAGGTGGACATGCGGGAGCACAAGATCGTGGCCAGCTCCGCTCTGGGGAAAGAATCCAAGCCCAAGGACGTGCTGCTCAGCAAAGACGAAAGCCTGCTCTACGTCGCTGGCGGGCGGGCCAACCGAGTCTTCGTGCTGCGCGCCGACACCCTGGAGGTGCTGGAGAGCATCCCGGTAGGCAAGCGCACCTGGGGGCTGGCTATGTCGCGTGACGGCAGCCGGTTGTTCACCACCGACGGGGTAAGCGGCACCGTCTCGGTCATAGACACCGCCCGCAACGAGACAATCCGCACCATTCCCGTAGGCAAGTTCCCCTGGGGACTCGCCATTGACGACTGAGTCCGCCGGGGCAGGCCGGGCGGGCGGACCGTCGGCGCCGTCGTGAGGCGGGGGCGGCGGCCCGCCCCGCTGTACGCACTGATCGGGACGCTTATCCTGCCGGTCGCCGCCGACGCCGACACGGAAACGCTGGCTGCCGCGATCCGCGAGCGGGTCAAGGCCCAGGAAGCGGCGCAAGACTCGCAGCAGCGCATTGAGCGCCTGGACGACGAGACCCGCGAGCTGCGCCAACAATACCAGGAGGTCCGCGCCGAACTCGGCGCCCTGCGCAGCTACCACGACCAATTCGAACGCCTGATCGGCGGCCAGGGCCGGCGCTTGGCGTCGGTGCGCCGCCAACTGGTCGGCGCCGAGGCCACCCGCCGCGACCTGATCCCGCTGCTCGCCGAGATGATTGACACCCTGGAGGAGTTCATCGCCCTGGACCTCCCCTTTCTCGCGCAAGAACGCGGCGCCCGCATCCGCGAACTGCGGGCGCTGCTGGACCGGCCGGATGTGTCCCTGCCCGAGAAATACCGCCGCGTCATGGAGGCGTATCGGGTCGAGATCGAATACGGCAACCGGCTGGAAGCCGGGCCGGGCCTCGTGGAACTGGCGCAGCGAACGGTGACCGTGGAATTGCTGCGGGTCGGCCGGCTGGCGCTGTACTACCAGACCCTGGACGGAAAAAGTTGCGGCCGCTGGGACCGGGAGCAGCGCCGGTGGCAACCGCTGCCGGCGCGCCATAACCGCGACATTGCCGAAGCCTTGCGCATCGCCAAACGGCAGGCGCCGCCAGACCTGTTGCGCCTGCCGTTGCCCGCCATCCGGGAAATCCCCGAGGACGCACCGGGAGGCGCCCCCGGGAGCGCCCCCGAAAACGCCCCAAGCGGAGCCCCCGGGGGAAACGGGGACCAGTCATGAGGCGCGGCCTGCTGGCCGGCGCGGCATGGTGGCTCCTGGCGGAAGCGGCAGCGGCCGGCGAACTGGAGGAACTGCTGCAACGGGCGCGGCAACAGGGCATGCAGGAGCAAACCGAACAGCGCGTCCGCGAACAGGACTTCGCCACGCGGCAGCTGCGCTGGCAGGAACGGCTGGAGACGGAACGGGCCGCCCTGGAAAAAGAGCGGGAACGGGGCCGCCTGCTCAAACGGGAATACCAAAGCCGGCAGGAATTGCTACAGACCCAGGAACGGCAGCTGAAGAGGCAACTCGGGACGCTTGGGGAACTGCTGGGGGTAACGCGCCAGGTCGCCAGCGACATCGGCAGCCTGCTCGATTCCTCCCTGGTCTCGGCCCAGCGCCCCGGGCGCGCCGCGACGGCGCGCAAGCTGGCGGACGGCGAGGAACTGCCCTCCGTACCGGAATTGCGCGCCCTCTGGCTGACGGCTCTGGAGGAAATGGTAGCAGCCGGCAAAATCGTACGCTTCGAGGCGGGGGTGATCGGTAGCGACGGCGCGCAGGCGCCGCGCCAAGTGACCCGGGTCGGCGTCTTCAACGCAGTCGCGGAGGGCCGCTTCCTCCAATACCTGCCGGGCGAACAGCGGCTGAGCGAACCGCCGCAGCAACCTTCTCCACGGCAGCAGCGGATGGCCCGCATGCTGGAACGGGCCGCGGACGGCCTGCATCCCTTTCCCCTGGATCCCACCCGCGGCACCTTGCTGGCACTGCGCGTCCACGGTCCCGGGCTGGGGGCGCGGTTACGCCAGGGGGGAAGCATCGGCTACCTGATCCTCGCCCTGGCGGCGGTCGCGGCGCTGCTCATCGCCGAACGCACGGCCACCCTGGGACGCATGCGCCGCCGTATCCAGGCGCAACTCGGACAGCCCCCCCGGCCCGACAATGCTCTGGGGCGGGTATTGCTCGCCTGCAGCGATCCAAAAGAGGACGAGGACGGCCTGCCCCACCGGCTGGAAGAGGCGCTGCTGCACGAATCGCCGCTCCTGCGGCGCGGTCTCGGCACCCTGGCCGTCCTGGCCGCGGTCGCCCCGCTACTGGGGCTGCTCGGCACCGTTGTAGGGATCATCGAGACCTTCCAGTCCATCACCCTATTCGGCACCGGCGACCCGCGGGTCATGGCGGGGGGCATTTCGCAGGCGCTGGTCACGACCGTGCTGGGACTGCTGGTGGCCATCCCTGCCCTGCTGGCGCACAGCCTGTTAAACAATCGCAGCAACGGCCTTCTGGAGTTATTGGAACGCGAGGGAATGGCACAAGTGGCCACCCGCTTCGGGGGCAACGAGGCGACCTAGGCCATGCTGGAACCGCTGCAAGATTTCCTGGAACGGGGCGGACCGGTACTGACGGGCATTCTGCTGGTCTCCACCTTTATGTGGTTCTCGATCCTGGAGCGCGGCTGGTACTACCGCTTCGGCCACCCGCGACGGCTGGCCGAAGCCCTGCGCCGGTGGCGCGAACTGCCGCCGCTCCCGACCCGGGCGCGGCAATTGCGGCGCCGGGTCCTGTTGGCGCAACTCGACAACGCCCTGGACGCGCGGCTCGCTACCGTGCGGACCTGCACCCACATCCTGCCGCTGCTGGGGCTGCTCGGCACCGTCACCGGAATGATCGCGATCTTCGACGTAGTCGGCGCCTTCGGGACCGGCAACCCGCGCGGCATGGCGGCCGGGATCTCCCGCGCCCTACTGCCCACGACCGCCGGACTGGTCACGGCACTGGTCGGCATCGCTTGCCTTGCCGCCCTGCAACGCCGCGCCGCCGGCCACCACCAGCAAACCCGCCGACTGTTGGCGCAGGACGGGCAACGCTGATGCGCTACCGCTCCCGCGGCTACCAGGGCCCTGGCGGCGACATCAATCTGACGCCGCTGATTGACCTGGTGTTTATCCTCCTGATCTTTTTTCTGGTAACCGCTTCCTTCGTCAAGGAATCCGGCATCGAGGTGGACAACCCTACGGCGCATACCAGCGTGCGCCAGGAACGCGGCAACCTGGTCGTATCAATCACCGCCGAGGGGGAATTCTGGATCGGCGGGCGGCAGGTGGAGCGGCGACTGTTGCGCGCCGAGATCGGACGCCTGCAGGCGCAGAACCCGGAAGGCACCCTGATCATCGCCGCCGACCGGAAGGCACGCACCGACTGGCTGCTCGAGGCCATGGACCAGGGGCGGCTGGCCGGCGTCAAGCGCATCGCCCTGGCCGCCGATCCCGGAGATTAGCGGCCGCCGACGCCGGATGCGGATGACCGCCGCCGTCAAAAAACTGTTGCCGCTTGCCCTGCTCGCCCTGGCCGCGGGGATCAACCTGTTGCTGCTCGCGCTCGTGCAGCAACTGACGCGGCACGAGAGCCGGGCCGTCCTGCCTCCCGCCGCGGCCTTCCCGCTCGAACTCCTGCAGTTGCCGCAACGCCCCGTCGCACCCCCGCCCGTTGCCGAATCGCCGCCGCCGCAACGACCTTCCAAACCGCCGCCGCCGCCCGTGCCGGCCCCGCCGCAACCGGCAGCCGAACTCTCGCTACGCGCGCTCCCGGCGCAGCCGCTGCCGTCCCCGGGCTCCCCGGCGCTGGAACTGCCGCGCCTGCGCGCCGCCGGCAGCCCGTATCTGCCCGCGGCGGCAACGCCTCCCCCGGCGCCGGCAACGCCATTGGGGCCGTCCCTGGTCCCCGCCATCAGGGTCGAGCCCGTTTATCCGGCATACGCCCTTAGCGCCGGCCTGGAGGGCGAGGTAACCGTGGAATTTCTGGTCACCCCGGAGGGCCGGGTGACGGAGTTGCGGGTCGTCAGCGCCGTGCCGCCGCAAGTCTTCGAGCGGGCCGTGCTACAGGCCATGCGCAGCTGGCGCTTCGACCCTGGCAACCTCGGCGGGCAATCCCGGCGCATGCAACAGGAATTCCTCTTTCGTCTGCAGGATTGAACGCTGGCCACCATCGTGCAATGGCGCCCGGCCGCGCTCTGTTGGCTGTTCTGGCTGCCGGCCGCCGCGGCCGCCGAAGAGCAGCTCGTGTCCGGGCGCGTACACCAGGAGCTAAGCGCCGCCCACGCCGCCCTGGAGCGGGGAGACGCCGCGGAGGCGGCACAAACCCTCGAAGAGATCTCCGACACAGAGGGATTGACTCCCCTGGAACGCGCCAGCATCCTCCAGTCGCTGGGATACGCCTACCATGCCCAGGAGCGGCCGGCGGCCGCGGCGGAGGCGCTGCTTGCGGCGCTGGCCCTGGAGGCCCTGCCAGCGGCCACCGGGCGCAAACTCCGCTACCAGGCGGGCAGGCTGCTGCTCCAGGCCGGGCGCCACCGCGAGGGCATCGCCGAGTTGGAACGGTGGCTGCCCACCGAGCCCGCTCCCAAGGCCGAGGATTACCTGGTGCTGGCCCTGGCCTGGTACCGCCTGGAAGGCTACCGCGAACTCATCCCCTATATCCGCAAGGCGTTAGCGCGCAACGCAGAGCCGCCGCGCGCCTGGCGCGAATTGCTGCTGGCCGCCTACCTGGAAACACAGGATTACCGCAACGCCGCCCAGGCGCTGGAAACGCTACTCGCGGCCCACCCCGGCGAAGCCGCGCTATGGCTGCAGTTAGCCTCCCTGTACCAGAGTTTGCAGCGGGAACACGAGGCGCTGGCCAGCTACGAACTTGCCTACCGGCTCGGCCCGCTGGACACAGAAGACCTGGAGCGTCTGGCGCAACTCTACCTGCGCCTGAACCTGCCCTACCGCGCCGCCAGCCTGCTGCACCGGGAATTGGGAGCGCGGCTGCCGGAAACCCGGGCGCGGCTGGAGTTGCTGTGGAACGCCTGGTTGGCGGCACGGGAACCGGGACGGGCCGCCGCCATCATGGAGCGGGCGGCCCGGCAGGACGAAGAGGCCGCTTTGTACAGAATGCTGGGACAGACATACTTCGGCATGGGGCGCTGGCGGGACGCGCGCACGGCGCTGGAACAGGCCCTGCGCCTGGGCGTGGATGCCGCCGCGGAGGGAGAGACCCTGTACTCGCTGGGGCTCGCCGCCTGCAATGACGGCGCCGTCGAAGACGCCTTGGCCGCCCTGCGCCGGGCAACCGCCCACTCCTCCACGCGCAACGCCGCCCGCGCCTGGCAGGGCTACCTGGAACGGGAGCCCCGCCGTTGCCAAGCCGCGCCCGCGAAGGAACTACCGGCTACTGCCCCCGACTTTCCCCACTGAGTATTTTTGCAGGGCGCGGATCAACTCCCCCGCCGTCTGGTAGCGATCGTCGGGCGACTTCGCCAACAATCCGTTAATCAAGTTCTGCAATGCGTTCAGCCGCACGGGCAGGCGGGGAATATCGGAGTGGATGTGCTGGTAGATGATCCCGGACGGGGTGCGCGCCCGGTAGGGACGCTCCTGGGTCATCAGTTCGTACAGGATAATGCCGGCGCTGTAGAGGTCCGAGCGCACATCCACCTTCAGCCCCTGCCCCTGCTCCGGGCTCATGTAGTAGGGAGTCCCCAACACCTGGCCGACCATGGTCAATTGCTCATCGGAACTTTCGTTCACCTGTTTGGAGATGCCGAAATCGGCCAGCACCAGGGTGTCGTCGCTGCGAAACATCAGGTTCGCCGGCTTGAGGTCCCGGTGCACCACGCCCACGCTGTGGATAGCCGCCAACCCGCGCGCCAGGTGGTCCATGTGGCGCAGGGCATGTTGCGGGGGAATGCCCATCTTGACCCGCTGCCGCAGATCTCCGCGGGAGAAGAATTCCATGGCAATGTAGCCATAGTCGTCGGTAAAGCCCTGGTCGTAGATCCGCACCACATAGCGGCTCCTCAGGTCGGAGATCAACTTGGCCTCCCGGACAAAGCGCTTGACCAGGACGTCGTCCTTGCGGCGGCGGGTATCCAGGATCTTCAGCACCAAAGTGGCGCCGTCCGCGTTGCGCTTGGCCAGGTAAACGCGAGACATCGCGCCCTCCCCAATCATGCGCAGGAAACGGTAGCCGCGGCCGCCCTCGCCCGCCTCGCCGGCCTCGCCGGCCGCCGGACGCTGCGACCGCATCTGTCGCAACCGCTGCAGGTCCTGAGCAATCTTGCGGATACGGGCCTGCTTCTGCTGTTGGGCATCCGGGACACTCATGGATCTATAGTCTCTCCAGCCTCCCTTCCCAGTCGCATTATACTCCTCCCCCGAAAACGGCGAAACGGACACACTGTGGCCCGCTCAAGATGACGCAGGAGAGGTATTTTAGGGGCGCGCGCATCGTTAGGGAATGGGGTGGACCCTGAATATTGCAAAACGCTGGCCGGTGGGCCAGTTCCCGATTGCCGGCGGCCAAGTCGGCGAGCGGCAAGCCCGGCGGCAACTGGCAACGGATTCCGGGGCCGTAAAGTCCCCGTCAAGAAAGAAAATCTCCTTAGGAAACCGGCACATATGGCACTCGGAGGAATGGCATGGCAGGAGCTGTCGCAGCCGAGGCGGCTACGCTCCAAGCCGTTACGCAATCGAGGGGAAAAGATTTCCATCCCGCTATTCCCGCGCATCACTCCCCCCTTGAGGGGGAGCCCAGGCGGCCCTTGCGGTTCTCCTGGGCGGTGGGGTGTAGCAGGCGCTTAGATGCTCCCCCCACCGGCGCGACGTCGGGCTTGCGCCCTCGTCTTGCCGACACCCCC
>JAPPPX010000054.1 GCA_028817305.1 Gammaproteobacteria bacterium
CCGCAAGGGCCGCCTTCCCCCCACCGCGGCAGCCGGCGCCTGGCGGCTTGGCTGCTGCGACTCCCCCTCGAGGGGGGAGCGATGGGGAGAGTGGGTTGGCCGCGGCCCTGGCGGTATGCCGAATCTGCTACCATTGACGCGCGTGGAACGTGCGGATTTTCACTACCGTTTGCCTCGCCAGCTGATTGCGTCCCGGCCGCCCGAAGACCGGGATGGCGGCCGTTTGCTGCACCTGGACCCGGTGCGGGGCGAACGGCGCGATCTCCATTTCCGTTCTTTCCCCGAGCTGCTGCGCCCGGGGGACCTGCTGGTGTTGAACGACAGCCGGGTGCTGCAGGCCCGCCTGTATGCCGAGAAGGCGACCGGCGGGCGCGTGGAACTCCTCCTGGAGCGACTGCTCGATACCCGCACGGCCCTCGCCCAGGCGCGCAACGGCAGCTCCCTGCGCCCCGGGGCGGAGTTGGGGATTGCCGCCGGCGCCGCCGTGCGGCTGGAGGGGAGGGAGAACGGGTTTTTCCGCATCCGCGCGCTAGGCGGCGACTCCCTGCCGGAATTATTGCGGCGCTACGGGCGCGTCCCCCTGCCTCCCTACCTGAAGCGCGAGGCCGAGGCGGCGGACCGCGAGCGCTACCAGACGGTGTATGCCCGCCGTCCCGGCTCGGTGGCGGCGCCCACCGCCGGTCTGCACTTTACCCGCGGCCTCCTGGAGCGGATCGCGGCGCGCGGCGTGCGTATCGCTTTTCTGACCCTGCACGTGGGCGCGGCCACCTTCCTGCCGCTGCGGGTCCGGCGGGTAGAGCGGCACCGCATGCACACGGAGTGGATGGAAGTGTCGGCGTCGCTGTGCAGGCAGGTGGCCGCCGCCCGGGCGCGCGGCGGCCGGGTCGTTGCGGTGGGCACGACCGCGGCGCGCGCCCTGGAGACGGCGGCGCGGCACGGCGCGCCCGCCCCCTTCCGGGGGGAAACGGGGCTGTTTATCTATCCCGGTTTCCGTTTCCGGGCGACGGACGCGCTGCTTACCAACTTTCACCTGCCGGAATCCTCTTTGCTGCTGTTGGTCAGCGCCTTTGCCGGCCGCGAGACGGTGCTGGCCGCCTACCGGCACGCCGTCTCGCGGCGCTACCGCTTCTACAGTTACGGCGACGCCATGTTCATTGCCGCACGGGCCGCATGGCGGGGAGGCGCCTCGCGCCCTGCCGGTGATGGCGCGGCCGCGCTTTGACTTGCTGGCCCGCGACGGGGAGGCCCGGCGCGGACGGCTGCACCTGCCGCATGGGATCGTGGAGACGCCGGCCTTCATGCCGGTAGGCACTTACGGCGGGCTGCGCGCGGTCAGTCCGGAAGAGGCGCGTCTCGCCGGCGCGCAGATCCTGCTGGGCAACGCCTTTCACCTGATGCTGCGCCCCGGAGCCGGGGTCGTTGCGGCGCACGGCGGTCTGCACCGCTTCGTCGGTTGGGACGGGCCCATGCTCACCGATTCCGGCGGCTACCAGGTGTTCAGCCTCGCCGCCCGCCGGGAAGTCCGCGACGAAGGCGTGCGTTTCCGGTCGCCGGTGGACGGCGCGCCGGTATTCCTCAGTCCGCGGCGCTCCATGGATATTCAGCAGCGGCTCGGCGCGGACATCTTTATGGCGCTGGACGAATGCGCGCCTTACCCCGCCACTGAGACAGTCGTGCGGAGAGCCGTGGATCGTTCGCTGCTCTGGGCCAGAATCTGCCGGGAGAGGCACGGCGACCGCCCCGGCGCCTTGTTCGGCATCGTGCAGGGCGGCGTGTATCCCGAACTGCGCGAGCAGGCGCTGGCCGGCCTGGTGCCGCTGGATTTCGACGGCTACGCGCTGGGCGGCCTGTCCGTGGGAGAGTCGCCTGCGCTGATGCGCGAGGTATTGTCGCGTATTGGCAGCCTCATGCCGGCGGATCGGCCGCGTTATCTGATGGGCGTCGGCAAGCCGGCGGATCTGGTGGCCGCCGTGCGTCGCGGCATGGATCTGTTCGACTGCGTCATCCCCACCCGCAACGGTCGCAACGGCCAGCTGTTCACCTCCGCGGGGCTCCTGCGCATCGGCAACGCCGAGCACCGGCGCAGCCTGCTGCCGCCCGACCCGGAGTGCGGCTGTCCCATCTGCCGCAATTACAGCCGCGCCTACCTGCACCATCTGGACCGTTGCCGGGATTCCCTGGGCGGGCGCCTGAACACCGTGCACAATTTGTACTACTACCACGGCCTGATGCGCGGCCTGCGCGAGGCGATCGAGCAGGGCGAGCTGGAATCGTTCGCGCGGGGTTCGCGCCTGCACGGCGATGCGGAGAACTGAGGCCGCCGCGCCGCGCCGGTCTTCGCCCTGCCGCCGCGAATCGCGGCGGACTGTCCTTCAGCGGCGCGATCCGCCCGTTCCCTGCCAATCGTCGCTGTCCAACAGAAAGGTTGCCGGGCCGCTGTTTGTCAGTTGCAGTTCCATTTCCGCGCCGAAGATGCCCGTCTCCACCCGCAGGCCGCTCTCCCGGAACAGGGATACGACCCGCTCGAACAGCGGCGCCGCCGTCTCCCGCGAGGCAGCGGCGGCGAAATCCGGGCGCCGCCCCTTGCGCACCGAGGCATGGAGCGTGAACTGGCTGACCAGCAGGATGCCGCCGCCGATCTCCAGCACGGAACGGTCGAAGCCGGCGCCGCCCTCCGCCGCGGGGAAGACGCGCAGGCGCAGGGCCTTTGCCGCCACCAGGCGCGCCTGTTCCTCGCCGTCGCCGGCGGCGATCCCGATCAGGATGGCGAGCCCTTCGCCTATGCGCCCGCTCGCCTTGCCGGCCGCCGTCACCGACGCGCCCCGCACGCGCTGTATTACCGCCCGCATCGGCGGCCCTCCCGCCGACGTCCGCGCTCCAAGCCGTTACGCAATCGAGGGGAAAAGATTTCCATCCCGCCGCCCTTGAGGGGGAGTCTAGGCGGCCCTTGCGGTTCTCCTGGGCGGTGGGGTGTAGCAGACGCTTTAGCTGCTCCCCCCACCGGCGCGACATCGGGCTTGCGCCCTCGTCTTGCCGACTCCCCCTCAAGGGGGGAGTGGTGCGTAAGAACCGCTTTTCTTCCCTTCGATTGCGTAACGGCTTGTCCGCGCTCTCTACGCTGCCGCCCCCCCAGCCGCCTTCCCGGCCGGCGCCGCCGCGTCCCCGCCCGCTCGCGCGCGCTGTCGCGGGTGCCGCCCGCCGCCGTTGCGGCAGCTGCATTCGCCTGTGTGGTTTCCGGCATTCTCTCTCCGCCGATATCTCCCATGTATGCCGGCTGCCGGCATGAGCGTTGTGGCGCTTGCCGACCCGCGCCAGCGCCTTTATGGGGGCAGAAATCCCGGCCCGAGAGTATGCTCCGGCCCGGCAACGGCCGCCCGATTTCGTCTCATATGCGGTGAACCCGCACAGCATCGGCGTGCTTGCTGGGGCGATTGGTATAATACGCTCGCATGAGCGCCCGCACCATTGTCTGTCTGCACTGGGGAACTCGCTACGGGCCGCACTATGTCAACCGCCTATACTACGGCATAGCCCGCCGCCTGGCTGGAAAATTCAACTTCATCTGCTTCACCGATAACGACACTGGCATCGAGCCCGCCATTGAACCCCGCCGCTCCCAAGCCTGCTAAGAAAGTTGTAGGCCGCGCCCATGGCGAAGGCAAAATTCGGGTCAAGGTTGTCTCGAAAAACGGGGTTGACCGCGCGCATTTCATGGAGCTGCCGAACCGGCACCCGGAGTTGCGGTTCGTCTTCGACCTGCAAACGCCGGACTACGATTGGTTCGTCGTCTATGACGACCTGCCGTCCCGCCACAGCGAGCGGTTGACCCTGGGCAGCGAGACTTTGGCGTGCCCGCCGGAGAATACGATCTTGCTGACCTATGAGCCTTCCGCGGTGAAATTCTACGGCGAGGACTACGTCAACCAATTCGCGCATGTGTTGACCAGCCAGGAGCCGGAGATGTTGCCCCACGCCGGCCGCCGTGACGCGCCGCCTGTGGGCGTATGGAAGTACGGCGAGGTGGAGGACGTGTTCAAACACCCCGCGCCGCCGGAGAAAAGCGCGCAGGTTTGCGTTTTTCCGTCGAATAAGCGTATGCGCCATACCTTATGCCGCAAACGGTTCGATTTTTATAACAGCCTGACCGAACTGCTGCCGGGACTGGGCATCTACGGCAAGGACTTTCGCCCTGTCGAAAAGAAGGCCGAATGCCTGGACCGGTACCGCTACCACATCGCGGTGGAAAATCATATTGCCCCGCACCACTGGACGGAGAAACTCTCCGACAGCTTCCTGGGCTACTGCCTGCCTTTTTATGTCGGTTGCCCCAATGCCGCGGACTATTTCCCGGAAGAGAGTTTTATCGGCCTGGATATAGAGGACCCGCGGGGCGCGGCAGACACGATCCGGGAGGCAATCGCCGGCAACGAATACGAGAAGCGCCTGCCGGCCATTATTGAGGCGCGCCGCAGAGTGATCGAGGATTACAACCTTGCCAATTTCATCGGAGATACGATCTCCGCCGTGACCGGGGGCAGTCACGCCGCGCAAAGCGCCAACAGCTCGCGCCCGTCGCGGGTCCTCAGCCGCCATCTCATCATGCGCCGGAGACCGGCCGCGCTCCTGCGCTACTTGCTCGGCAAACTCCGGTCGCGGCGGCGGAGCAGCAGGCGATACAACAGCAAACGATGGCTGAACGATGGCTTGTGAGCGCGGCCCGGACGGGCCGCCGCCCAATGGCAAATTCTTCCTCTGCCGCGCGGGCGGCGCGGCGGACAATCCGCCCAGGGGCTGAGCGCCCAAGAGCTGGACGCCAGGAGTTGGCCGCTAGGCTTCTTTTTTGCAGTCCGCGATCATCCGGGCCATCTGGTCCTTGAGCCGGAGTTTCTGCTTCTTCATATCTTCCAGCCGGCTCTCTTCCACGAGCGCGGCCTTCCCGCGTTGCGCCTTGTCAATCCGCTTTTTCAGGTCCTGATGCTTATCGTGCAGTTTCTTGAACGCTGCGCTCTCGGCAAGCAGGCGGTCCACGATCTGCTGTTCCTGTTCAAACATTCGTTCCCTCCGTTGCCGCCCCGAATTCTCCCATGCCCGGAGCTCCGTCGAACGGCGCCGAATGGCGGGATATCGTGCCGTTTTTCCCCGGCAAAATTAAAAAGGCCCATCTTTCAATGGGCCTGCCTCAAGAAAAGGACTTGGGGGAAAAGCCGGCTTACTGGTTGGACGGCATAAAGCCGAAACCACGGTAGAAGCCCGTGGAGACTTCCTGATCCGTCATGCCCATGTTCATCGTGCTCTTTTTCAGCTCGAACATGCTGACTTCACCGTCGCCGTCAAGATCTACCTCCGCAAAGTGGTCCGCCATCCACGGCTGGAAGCCCTGGAACCGGGAGCCCAGCTTGTAGGCCTTGACCTCCTGCATGCTGATCCCGCCGCTACCGTCGGAGTCCGCCTCCATCATGACATCCGTCCATGGCATGAATCCCTGGGCCGAAGCCCCCAGCGGGACGCAAAACAGCAGTACGGATATCGCCATTAACAGCTTTCTCATCTCTAAACCTCCCTACCCGGCTGGGGAAAAGGACACTTCCGCTTCCCTGACCGGCATATCATTGCGAACAGGCCGAGCCGCACAAGCCCTCCCTAAATACGGGGACAAGGATAACCCCGGGCCGCCGCAAATTCAACATGTTGCCGGGCCGGAATCTCTGCTGGGACCGGGGCCGGCGCAGGGGCCGGGGATTCCGCCCCCGCGAGGGGGGCGCCCGGGGGGCGGGAATGGCATGGCCACGGGGCATGGCTACAGGGCATGGCCGCGGGCGGGTTTCCGCTCGCATCGGCTGGAATATGGGGGATTCGCCGCGGGAGGCCCGCTCTTTTCCCCTCCCCCTGCCACAGGTCCCGCCGGGGCGCGGACGATGCCTCCCGCTACGCCATCCCGGGCGCCGCAACCCGTTACGCAATCGAGGGGAAAAGATTCCCATCCCCGCTATTCCCGCGCATCACTCCCCCCTTGAGGGGGAGTCGGCAAGACGAGGG
>JAPPPX010000059.1 GCA_028817305.1 Gammaproteobacteria bacterium
CCGCGCATCACTCCCCCCTTGAGGGGGAGTCGGCAAGACGAGGGCGCAAGCCCGATGTCGCGCCGGTGGGGGGAGCATCGCAAGCGCCTCCATCGCCCCACCGCCCAGGACAACCTGTATAGGCAGCCGCAAGGGCCGCATACCCCCCACCGCGGCAGCCGGCGCCTGGCGGCTTGGCTGCTGCGACTCCCCCTCAAGGGGGGAGTGATGGGAAAAATGAGGCGCAGGCTTGCCCCTGGCTTGAACAGGGGCAGGAATCTACCCTCCATGGCGGGGCGGGAATTTTTTCCCCTCGATTGCCTAACGGCTGGTGGCGGCGCCGTGCCCGATTGCGCGCTTTCGCAATTTGGCTTAATCTGCCGTGAATCCACGTAAGCCTTTTTAGGGGCAAGGGCATAGAAATTGTTTCGCTACGGGTTTCGTTCAATGACGGATATTGGTCAACTCGGCGGCGGTCGCGGATGGATAACGGCGTGCGTAACGCTTGCTGTCTCAGGCTTGTTCGCTGTGTCCGTAAGGGCGCATCCCTCATGGGCGCAGGACGAGGCGCGGGACGAGTATTCCGAGGCTGTTGGCCGGGCATCCGAACTGCCGGGGTCCGGTAAGATGCCGCCTGTGTTGGCGGCGGCGCCTGCCGATCCAGTCGGCGAGGAAGACTTTGCGGAAGAACTCTTCGAGGAGGAGCCCCTCGAAGAGGATTTCGCGGACGACGAAGACGCGGCGGGGGCGGACGGTACCGTGGAAATCCCCCCTGTGATTGACCGTCCCCTGGGCATAGACGAAGGCCCTCGCATCGAGGTGGCTCGCTTCCAGCTGTTGGATGCCCCCGACTACCCGGAGTTGGGCGTGTCGGCGGCGGAAGTGGACCGGCTGCTGGAAACATGGCGCCAGCGACGCGCGCCGGAGGGCGGCTTTACCATCGGTCGGCTGCAGGAATTGACCGAGGAGATATCCAAATATTACCGCGAGCGGGGGTTGATCCTGGCGCAGGCGATCCTCCCGGTGCAGGAGGCCGAGGAGGGGGTGGTGAGGATTCAGATCTTCGAGGGCCGGCTGGGGCGGGTGCTGGTGGAAGGGAACGAGTTATACGACGAGGAAGAGATCCTGCTTGAGCCGTTCCGGGACTTGGTGGGCCAGCCAGTGGTGAATGCCCGCATCGAGTCCGCCTTGTTGCGGGTCACCGATTACCCGGGATTGGCTGTGTTCGGCATTTTTCAGCCGGGGCAGCGGGTGGGGGAGGCCGACCTGGTACTCAAAGTACAGGACGAGCAGCGCATGGATTTCTCCGTGCGCATGGATAACCAGGGCACGCAACGCACCGGGCGCGCTCGGCTGCGGGCCACGATTGACTGGAACAACCCCACGGAGTCGGCGGATCGGCTGCGCGTGGTGGGCCAGGGCGCCTACAAGCCGGAGAACCAGGCGTTCTGGAATATCGAGTACTTTCGTCATCTGGGCCGCGGCTACACTTTCAGGGCCTTCGTGGAGGAGAACTCCTTCGAGGTGGGCGGCCAGTTTGCGGAGCGGCAGATTGAGGGCGAAAGCCGCAACGAGGGGGTCTCCCTCAGCAAGTCCTTCCTGCGCAGCCGCCAGCGCAACGTGTCCGCCGAGTTGGCTTTTACCCGCAAGGATTCCCTGACCACGCAGCAGGATATGCCGCTCAACGAGGATAAATTGTCGGTGCTGAAACTGCAGCTGGACTACGACTCCGTGGACATTGAGCGCGGCGGCCTGAACTTCGCCTACCTGGCGTTATCGCGCGGGTTCAACGATTTCCTGGGTTCCATGGGCAACAACGAGAGCGCGGCCCGGCGGGCGGCTCGCCAGCAGGGCCCCAGCCGCCAGGGGACAGGCAATGTCTTCGCCGAGGGGGAATTCCAAAAGGCTGTCTTCGGTTACACGCGGCTGCAGACCCTGACCCGGCATCAGTCCCTGTTGCTGCGCTCCGAGATGCAATGGTCGCGGGACCTGCTGGTGCCGCTGGAGCAGTTCTCCATGGGCGGGCCGGAGAGCGTACGCGCTTACGGCGTGGCCGAGTTGTTGTGGGACCAGGCGGCCTTTCTCTCGGCCGAGTACCTGATTGATGCGCCGTTCATCGCCGATCGTCTGGCTTTCGGCAACCGAAACTGGGGCGAATTGCTGCAGTTCTCGCTGTTTCTGGACTATGCCATCGGCAAGTCGAACGATCCGCTGCCCAATGCGCAGGGCGTCGTGGTGGATCAATACGAGGACTACAGCGGCGTAGGCTGGAGCCTGCGCCTGAATGTGCCGGGGAGGTTGGTATCGCGCCTGATGATGGCCTGGAACCTGGGCGGCAGCGACAAGGACCCGGAGAATGGCCGCGACCCGCAGATCTGGTTCGACCTGACCTTGGATTTCTGAGTCTCTTGACCCGGCAAGTGTGCGGCGACTCCGGCGAAGCGTCGGCGCATGGCGGCTGAAGGCGGTTTCACCGTCCTTGGCGGGGCGGCGCCGGGGCTTCGCGTTGCCGTTCTGGCAAGCCGGTTTCATTCCCAGGTCTGCGAGCGCCTGCTGGCCGGTTGCCGGGACGCGCTACGGCAACGGGGCGCCGTTGCGGCCGAAGTGCTGCGCGTGCCGGGCGCCTTCGAGTTGCCGCTGGCAGCCCGCTGGCTGGCGGATCGCATGCCGCCGGCCCGGCCAGAAGCGATCGTCGCGTTGGGCGCCGTAATTCGTGGCGAGACCGCGCACTTCGATTACATCTCCTCCGCATGCGTCCGCGGGCTGGCCGCTGTTGCCCGCGACTCCCGGTTGCCGGTGTCCCTTGGCGTATTGACCACGGACACCTTGCAACAGGCGCTGGCGCGTTGCCCCGAAGGGGAGGACAACAAGGGCTACCAGGCCGCGCTGGCCGCCATTGAGATGGCGTTGTTGCGGCGGCAACAGGACCGTGACGATACGTAAAGACCGTTCCCGGTCGCGCCGCTACGCCATGCAGGCCCTGTACCAGTGGCAGGTTACTCGCGGCTCCGCCTCCGGGATCGTCTCCGAGTTCCTTGAAGACCGGGACCTGGCCGCCGCCGATGTCGGCCACTTTCGCAACCTGCTGCAAGGCATCGTCGCCCATTGCGAAGACCTGGACCATCGTCTCGAACCCCTGCTGGATCGTCCCCTGGGTCAATTGGACCCGGTTGCCCGCGGCATACTCTATATCGGCCTGTACGAGCTCCTGCACTGCCCCGATATTCCGTGGCGAGTGGCGCTGGCCGAGTCCGTGAAGCTGGCCAAGACTTTCGGCGGCGAGGATTCCTACAAGTACGTCAACGGCGTGTTGGACCGCGCCGCCAGGGACCTGGGGAGGGCCGGCCCTGCCGCCTCCGGTTGACAATCCGCCCCGGGACCGCGAGCGGGATTGGATCCGGCGTTATTTTGCCCGCGGACGCACCGGCGCGCCTCCGGGGACTTTGCGCGGCATCGGCGACGATGCCGCCCTGTTGCGACTCCCCGCCGGCCAGACCCTGGCGGTGACCACCGACACCCTGGTTGCCGGCTGTCACTTCCCGCCCCGGGCCGCCCCCCGGGATGTAGGCTACAAATCCCTGGCCGTGAGCCTGAGCGACCTGGCCGCCACTGGCGCCGAGCCGCGCTGGATCTTCCTGGCGCTGACCCTGCCCCGTCCCGACGAGTCCTGGCTGGCGGCCTGCGCCGAAGGGCTGTTCGCCCTGGCGGATCGCTACGCCGTCGTTCTGGCCGGGGGCGACCTTAGCCGCGGCCCGCTGGCGCTTACCGTCACCGCCTGCGGCCTGGTCCCGGACGACTGCGCCCTGGGCCGCGGCGGGGCCCGCCCAGGCGACCAAATCTGGGTAACGGGCACCCTGGGAGATGCCGGCCTGGGTCTGCAACTGGAGCAGGGCGCCGCCCCTGCCGCCGCCGCGCGCTGGCGGGAGACGCTGTTGGCGCGGCTATGCCGTCCGCAGCCCCGTGTGCCCCAGGGCTTGGCCCTGCGCCGCATCGCCACAGCCTGTATCGATCTTTCCGACGGCCTGGCGCGCGACTTGGCGTTGCTCCTGGAGGCCAGTAGCGCCGGCGCTGTCCTGGATCCTTCCCGCCTGCCCTTGTCGCCGGCATTGCGGGAATGTCTGCCCCCCGAAGCGGCCTGGGAGCTGGCGCTCGCCGCCGGCGACGACTACGAACTCTGTTTTACCGCCCCCCCCGAAGCCGGGCCTCGCCTGCAGGGGCTGGCGGGCGCAGGCGGCGCCGACGCCTGCGACCTGACCCTTCTGGGTACGGTGACGTCCGGGACGGGGCTTTGCTGGCGCACCGCTGACGGGCGCGATTTCCTCCCCGCCGGCGCCGGTTACCGTCATTTCTGAATCCCGCGGCAATTTTCGCTTCGATTTTGGTTATAGTTCCCGCGGGCCGGCAACCGAAAACCGGCAGCCCACGAAGACCAGCAACCGATAAGGGAGGGCGAGGCTATGAATACCGACGCGGAGCGCGGCAACGACCGGGATGACGGCAAGGCAGAGGATTACCGTACCGAGCGGGACAGCATGGGCGCAGTGCGGTTGCCGGCGGCGGCGCTGTACGGCGCCCAGACCTGGCGCGCCGTGGAGAATTTCCCCATCAGCGATCTGCGAATGCCGCGCGCCTTCTTGCGCGCGCTGGGGCTGATCAAGGAGACGGCGGCCGCGGTCAACGCGGAACTGGGTCTGTTGGACGAGGGCCGCGCCACTGCCATCCGGGAAGCCGCCGGCCGCGTCGCCGCCGGCGCCCACGACGCCCAATTTCCGGTGGACGTGTTTCAGACCGGTTCCGGCACCAGCTCCAACATGAACTGCAACGAAGTGATCGCCCGCCTGGCCTCTGCCGGCGCGCGGACCGCCGTCCACCCCAACGACCACGTCAATATGGGTCAGAGCAGCAACGACGTGATCCCCACGGCCATCCATCTCAGCGCCAGCCTGCTGGCCGCCGAACGGCTGCTGCCTGCCCTGGAGCGCCTTGCCGACTCCATTGGGCGGCGCAGCCGGGAGCTGGAGGGGGTCGTCGCTACGGGCCGCACCCATCTGATGGACGCCATGCCCGTGACCCTGGGCCAGGAGATCGGCGCCTGGCGCTCCCAGGTGGAGCACGGCGCCGAGCGCATCCGGGCGTCCTTGCAGGGGATGCACGAACTGCCGCAGGGAGGGACGGCCGTGGGTACCGGCATCAATGCCCATCCCTCCTTTGCCGGGCGTTTCGCCGAACGGCTGGCGGCGGCCACCGGCATCCCTTTCCGCCCGGCGGCGGACCGTTTCGAGGCCCTGAGCAGCCAGGATGCGGCGGTGGCGCTCAGCGGCCAACTCAAGGCGCTGGCCGTCGCCCTGATGAAGATCTGCAACGACCTGCGCTGGATGAACAGCGGCCCGTTGTCGGGTCTGGCGGAGATCGCGCTGCCGGCCCTGCAACCGGGCAGCAGCATTATGCCGGGCAAAGTGAACCCCGTGATCCCCGAGGCGGTCTGCATGGTCTGCGCCCAGGCGATCGGCAACGACGCGACCATCACCGTGGCCGGCCAGTCCGGCAATTTCCAGCTCAACGTCATGCTGCCCGTGATCGCCTACAATCTCTGTCAGAGTCTGGAGATCCTCGCCGCCGCCGCCCGCGTCCTGGCCGAGCGGGCGATTGACGGCTTCACCGTGAACCGCGAGCGTCTCCGCCAGGGGCTGGAACGCAACCCCGTTCTGGTGACCGCCCTGAATGCCGCGATAGGCTACGAGCAGGGCGCCCGCATCGCCAAGACCGCCTACGCCCAGGGGCGCCCGGTGCGGGAGGTCGCCTTGGAGTTAAGCGGCCTTTCCGCCGAGGAACTGGACCGTCTGCTGGACCCGGCGGCCTTGACGCGCGGCGGTATTCCCGGCTGACGCGCGCTGGGCGTCTGCAAACGGCTTATATGAACCGCCATAAGCCATGGGACAATGCTTGCAGGGGGATATTCCCCAAGCCGTTACGCAATCGAGGGCAAGAAAAGCGGTTCTTACGCACCACTCCCCCCTTGAGGGGGAGTCGGCAAGACGAGGGCGCAAGCCC
>JAPPPX010000105.1 GCA_028817305.1 Gammaproteobacteria bacterium
GCCATTCCCGCGCAGAGCTTGCCCCTGGCTTGAACAGGGGCGGGAATCCAGCGCGAATAGAGCGCGGAACGCGCACATTGCAGAGCCGGACGGCCCGCCCCTGCCTTCATGGGATATTTCTGCAAAGGAGCGCGAGGCGCGCGCTTTCTATGCGGGATTCCGGCTTTCGCCGGAATGACGGGGTAAAGGGCAGGAATGACGGGGTAAAGGGCAGGAATGGCGGAGTGGGCTTTATTCGCTGGATGCCCGCGGGGTTTTTGCACAGACTGGAAATCGGGAATCCAGTTGAAAAGGAGCGCGGAATGTGCATATTATTTACCGGATTCCTGCCTTTGCAGGAGTGGCAGAATGGGGACCACCGGAAAGGCGGCGGCAGGGCCGCAAGAATGGTAGTCAGGCATGTATTTAATCAGGACTATCCTTAGATGAACGAGCATTTCTACAAGACTCTGAAGATCGAGAATTTTCGGGGCATCAAGACCCTGGAAATCAACGACCTTGCGCGGGTCAATTTGTTTGTCGGGAAAAATAACTGCGGCAAGACCTCGGTGCTGGAATCGGTATTTCTCCTGACCGGGATTGCGTATCCTGGTTTGATGATAAATATGGAAAATATGAGGGGAATAACTCTCAAGGAAAGTTCCGACCTAAGGGATTTCTTTTATGAGCGGAATCATGAGCGGGGAATAAAGTTTGTCGGGACGCAAAGAGTAGGAAACAGGCGCCTTGCGGTTTCTCCCATGTTTGGAAACCTGCACACCAGGCAGGTCGTTGGCGATCCCTTGGCGGCCTCTGGGAACGGTAGGCACACCTCCCAAATTGATGCCGGGAATCTTGCAGCGGAACAGTCCATCATAGGGCTTAAGTATAACTTTGCCGTTGCCGACAAGGCTGCTGACCCCGAGGTGCATTACGAATCCACGACTCGTTGGACACAGCCTGGCGATATAGGGTTTGCTCAAACCCCGGATGGAAATTACAAGGAGGCTATGGCATGTCGTTTTATCGGAGCCCAGGCATACGACCACGAACTTGTTGATAAAATGCTGAATGCAAAGCGAAAGGAACCGCTTTTGCATAGTCTTAGGGTGGTTGACCCCAAGATTCAGGATATTAAGACGGGAGCGGGAGGATTCGTTTCTGTTGACATAGGGCTCGATAGTTTTATTCCCATAAATTTGCTTGGACAGGGGGCCGGTCGCATTCTCAACATACTTTCCAGTATTGACGGAATGAGGGATGGTGCGTTAGTCGTAGATGAAATTGACAATGGACTTCATGTTTCCGCCATTAGGCATATGTGGGAAATGATACTGGAGCACTCGGCCCAGTGTAGAACTCAAATATTCGCAACCACCCATAATGGAGATGTGGTGAGATTTCTGGCCGAGGTATCGGGCAATGAGTTATTCGAGGACGATGATGCGGTTGCTTGTTTTGCATTGGAAAAATTGGAATCCGATGTGGTCAGGGCATTCAGATATTCCTCCGAGGATTTGATGAAGTCCAGGAATTCCGACATTGATGTCCGGGGATAAAATATGGAGGGAAAATTCCGTATTTACGTTGAAGGTAAGGAAGACAAGTTATTCCTGGAAAGCTATATTAACCATTTGTTAGGAAATCGCCCTTCGCAAGAAAGCTTCACCGAGCTGAAAGGCAAGGATAATCTCGCCAGACCGAATATCGAAAAAGCCTTAGCCCGAGGGGAAAAGGCAGTTCTCATTTTCGATGCGAACAGTGATTATAAGGGAACCAGAGCGCGAATCCAGAGCAGACTTAACGGCCTGTCATTCGAGCTCTTCCTTTTCCCCGACAATCGGTCTAATGGTGTCCTGGAGGATCTTTTGGAACAGACCGTAATCCTGAAACACAGGAATATTTTCAAGTGTTTCGAGGATTACAAAAAATGCCTGGAGAGAGAAGACAGCAGATATATTCTCCCTGGGCTCAAGGGTAAAATATACAGTTATAAAGAAGCTATTGGCGCACTCGGTGGAACAAGAGAAAATCAATTCAGCCCCGAATATTGGGATTTTGACAATGCTGCGCTACAGCCCCTGAAAGATTTTCTTTTAGCAAATCTTCAATAGAATGCGCCTCCACTTCAACCCTAACCAAAAACACCAACTGGACGCCGTCAATGCCGTAGTGCGTGTGTTTGAGAGGCAACCTCGGCTGGGGCCCGGACAAAGTCATCACCCTCGACCGGCTGTTCCAGAACAACGACCAACTGAAAACCAACACCGTACTGCAAATGGAGGATGCGGGGCTAGGGTTTGAGGTGGTTTGAGGAGGAATCTTCAATGAAGATAGAAAGCATTCGCCTGAAAAATTTCAAGTCCTTTAAGGAGGTTGAAATAAAAGATATTCCGGACTTTTGCATCATCGTGGGCGCTAACGGCACCGGAAAATCCACGCTATTCGATATTTTCGGCTTTCTTAAAGATGCGCTGACTAGTAATGTCCAGATGGCGCTGAGCAAACGGGGCGGATTTGGCGAGGTGCGCACGAGGACCGCCAAGGGCGCCATCGAGGTGGAAATCAAGTTCAGGTTCAAGCGCAGCCGCCAGGCAAGGCCGCAAAGAGCCACTTATCTTCTTGCGATTAATGAGAATGCGGAAGATGGAATGCCGGTTGTCGAGCGCGAAGAGTTGCGTTATCGGCGGGGCAGTTATGGCCAGCCCTGGAAATTTCTGTCCTTTGCGCACGGCGTGGGGAAGGCGGTTATCAACGAAATAGACGATGTTGACAATGAGAAGGATCTGAAACGAGAGGAGCAAACGCTGGCCAATCCCAATATACTGGCGATTAAGGGCCTGGCCCAGTTCCAGCGCTATCCGGCGGTAATGCAACTCGGGCAGATGATAGAAAACTGGCATCTTTCCGACTTTCATATTGCCGGCGCCCGGGGGGTGCCGGATGCGGCTGTTGCCGAACACCTGTCCCAAGAAGGGGAAAACCTGGCTTTGGTTACGCAGTATCTATACGAGCACCATCCGAAAGTGTTCCAAAAAATACTGGACCGCCTGGCCAGGAGAGTGCCCGGCATCTCCAAAGTGGAGGCGAAAATCACCGAAGAAGGGCGGGTGCTGTTAAAGTTTCAGGATAAAGCGTTCCGTGCCCCGTTTCTGGTGCGGTATGTGTCGGACGGCACCGTTAAGATGTTCGCCTACTTGGTGCTCCTCAACGACCCCTCTCCGCATCCGCTACTGTGTGTCGAGGAGCCGGAAAATCAACTCTACCCCGGGTTGCTTGCCGATCTGGCGGAGGAGTTTTCCAGTTACGCGCGGGAAGGCCGGCAAGTTTTTGTCTCCACGCATTCTCCGGATTTTTTGAATGCCGTTGAATTGGACAGTGTGTTCTGGCTGGTGAAAAAAGACGGCTTTACCCAGGTTAAGCGCGCCAGGGACGACGAACAGATTGCCGCCTTTATGAAAGAGGGCGACCAGATGGGGTATCTCTGGAAAGAGGGACTTTTTGACGGGGCAAATCCTTGATGACCCGCATCGTGTTTTTCCTCGAAGAACGCTCGGCACAGGAAATGCTCGAAGGGTTGCTCCCTCGCCTGTTGCCGCGAGGGGCGTTTTCTTTTCGGTGCATCTCTTTTGAGGGAAAGCGGAGTCTGCAGAAGCAACTGCCAATTAAGTTGCGCGGATGGCGGGCGCCGAACACCTTGTTTGTGGTGTTGCAAGACCAAGACAATGCGGATTGCCATGAACTTAAACATCTGCTGGCCGGCTTGTGTGACAACGCGGGGAAGCCCGAAACTTTGATTCGCATCGTCTGCCGGGAACTGGAAAGTTGGTATCTGGCCGATTTGAAGGCGGTGGAGAAGGGGCTTGAAATGGCAAACTTGTTCAGGCATCAAAATACTCCCCGGTATCGTGACCCGGACAAGAAACTGTATCCGGCTAAAATGCTGCAAAACCTGACCGGAGGGGCGTATCAAAAGATGGCCGGCTCCCGCGCCATCGGGCCGCATCTTGACTTGGACAACACGCGGTCAGCAAGTTTCAGAAACTTTATCACCGGCGTTCGCCGCATAGCCGGGCTTGCGCCATGAAACTCCACTTCAACCCCAGCCAAAAACACCAACTGGACGCCATCAATGCCGTGGTGCGGGTGTTTAAGGGCCAGCTGGCCGAGCGCAGGGATTTTTCTCTGGTCCGCCCTGACGCGCAGTTCGCCAACCGCCTGGCGATAGATGAAAAACAGATTCTAAAAAATGTGCGCGCCATTCAGCGGGAAAACCAACTGGACGAGTGCGAGTCGCTGGACGGCCTGCACTTTTCCGTGGAAATGGAAACCGGCACCGGCAAAACCTACGTTTATCTGCGTACCGTTTATGAGTTGAACAAGGTTTACGGCTTCAAAAAATTCGTCATTGTCGTGCCTTCGGTGGCCATCCGCGAGGGCGTGTTGAAGAATCTGTCCATCACCCACGACCACCTGCAGAATCTTTATGGCAGGCCGCCGGCGCATTTTTCGGTGTACGACTCAAGGAAGGTTTCGGGGCTGCGGGATTTCGCCCTCAGCGATGCGATTCAGATTTTGGTCATCAATATTGACTCTTTCGCCAAGGATGCCAATGTCATCAATCGCCATAACGATAAACTGACCGGCGAGAAGCCCATTGATTTCATCCGCCGCGCCCATCCGCTGGTTATTGTGGACGAGCCGCAGAATATGGAAACGGTCAAGCGCAAAAGGGCGATCGAGGAGTTGAACTATCTCTGCACCCTGCGCTATTCGGCCACCCATGTTCACCACTATAACCGGATTTACAACTTGGACCCGGTGCGGGCGCATGAGTTGGGGCTGGTGAAACAGATTGAAGTGGACTCGGTGCGCGCGGAAAATGATTTCAACGCCGCTTATGTGCGGGTGAAAAGAATCAATGTCCGGGGCCGGCTTTCCGCGTCGCTGGAAATTGACTGCAACACCGCCGCCGGCGTGAAAAGAAAAAAGGTGACCGTCCGCTCCGGCGGTGATCTTTATGAGCATTCCGGCCAGCGGGAGATGTACCGCGACGGTTATATCGTGAATGAGATAGACGCCGAACAAGGGCGGGTCGTCTTTTCCGGCGTCGTGACATTGCGCGTCGGCGAGGCCGCCGGCGGGCTGAGCGACGAGATGATGAAAATCCAGATTCGGGAAACCGTCGCCGAGCATTTTAAGCGGGAAAAGAAGTTGCAGGGCAGGGGAATCAAGGTGATTTCCCTGTTCTTTATTGACCGCGTGGCCAACTACCGCCGCCACAAGACGGGCGAAAAAGGCAAATTCGCCCGGTGGTTCGAGGAGGTGTATCAAAGAGAGTCCGGCAAAAAAGAATACGCCGGGCTGATTCCGTTTGCCGTGGACGAGGTGCACAACGGTTATTTTTCCGCCGACAAAGACCAGTGGAAAGACACCAGCGGCAACACCAAGGCCGACGACGACACTTTCCGCTTGATTATGAAAGACAAGGAGCGGCTGCTGGACCCGGCTGAGCCGCTGCGGTTTATTTTCAGCCACTCGGCGTTGCGGGAAGGGTGGGACAATCCCAATGTGTTCCAAATCTGCACGCTGAACGAAACGCAGTCCGAGTTGAAAAAACGGCAGGAAATCGGCCGCGGCATGAGGCTGGCGGTGGACCGAAACGGCAACCGCGTTCAAGACGCCGCGGTCAATCGCCTGACCGTGATCGCCAATGAAAGTTACGAGGATTTTGCGCGCCAGCTGCAAAATGAAATTGAGCAGGAGTGCGGCGTGGATTTTGGCGATAAAATCAAGAACAAGCGCCAGCGGCGCGAAGTCAAGTACCGCAAGGGGTTTCAGTTGGACGAAAACTTCAAGGCGCTGTGGGACCGGATTAAGTACCGCACCACTTACCGGGTGGAATACGACACCGCTACGTTGATTGACAAGGCAGCGCAGGCGGTGAAAGACATGGGCAGGGTGGACAAGCCGTCGTTTCACATTGAAACAGCGGAGATTAGCGTTGATAAAGCCAAGGGCGTTACGCCAATACAGAAGGCGGGCAGGATGGTGCGCGCCGAAGGCGGCGTTGATTTTGTCCCCGACATTCTTTCCTATGTGCAGAGCCACGAGCGCGCACGGCTCACGCGCGACACCGTGTATGAAATTCTGCGGCGCTCCGGGCGGCTGGGCGATGCGCTGAAAAATCCGCAGATGTTTTCGGACAAGGCGACGGATTCCATTGAGGGCGTGCTCGCGGGTTTAATGGAAGACGGAATCAAATACGAAAAAATCGGCGCCAAAGAATACGAGTTGCGCCTGTTTGAGGGGTATGAATTTCATCGCAACGATCACACCTTCAAGGTCAGCAGCCCGAAGAAAACCATCAATGAAGGCTGGATGCCGCTGGATTCGGGCGTGGAACACCAATTCGCCCAGGACTGCGAAAGCCGGGACGACATCGAATTTTATTTCAAACTTCCGCCGTGGTTCAAAATCAAAACCCCTATCGGCAACTACAACCCCGACTGGGCGCTGATTAAAAAGAACGAAACCGCCATCTACTTCGTTGCCGAAACGAAATCCAAAGAACGGGAATTGCGGCCGAGCGAACGCAGGAAAATTAAATTCGGCGCGGCCCACTATCGGCAGTTGGGCATGAATTTCCGGCAGGTGTCTGAGGTCAAGGAGCTGGATTCGCCTGAATATTCCCCTGCAGGGAAGTAGCGGCGCGAGGGGGCGCCGGCGGCGACTGCCGTCCGTCCGTTATCGCCTGGGGCGGGGTCGGGCTCAGGAGACGCCGGGGGGCGCCCCGGCGAAACTCAGGCCGCCGCGGTCCAGCCGGCGGTAGCCGACGGCCTCGGCGATATGCTCGGTCCCCAGCTGCTCGCGGCCGGCCAGGTCTGCGATGGTGCGCGCCACGCGCCGCACCCGTTGCAGCGCCCGCAGCGAGAGTTGCAGCCGCTCTACCGCTTGCTCCAGCAGTGCGGACGCCTCCGGGCCCAGGGAGCAGTAGCGTTCCACTTCCGCATGTTCCAGCGAGGCGTTGACCTTGCCGGCGCGTCGCAATTGCCGTTCAAAGGCGATGCAGACGCGGTCCCGTACCGCGGCGCTGCCTTCGCCGCCCGCTTTCGGGGACAGCACCAAGCCGGGGGCGGGCCGGGCCAGCGCGAGTTGCAGGTCAATCCGGTCCAGCAGGGGGCCCGAGATTCGCTGCTGGTAGCGGCGCACCTGCTCCAGGTTGCAATGGCAGCGACGCTCCGCATCGCCGAGGAAACCGCAGGGACAGGGGTTCATGGCGGCCACCAGCTGGAAGCGGGAGGGGAAGGTCACTCGTCCCCCGGCCCGGGCGATCACGATGCGTCCCGATTCCAGCGGTTCGCGCAACACCTCCAGCACCCGGCGGTCGAATTCCGGCAGTTCGTCCAGGAACAAGACCCCGTGATGGGCCAGCGAGATCTCTCCGGGGCTTGGGATTCGTCCGCCGCCCACCAGCGACACGCCGGAGGCGGTATGGTGGGGCGCCCGGAACGGCCTGTTGCCCCAGTCGCGCGGGTCGAAGCCGCCGTGCCCTACCGAGGCCACCATGGCGGTTTCCCGGGCCTGATCTTCGGTCATCGGGGGCAGCAATCCCCCCAGCCGCTCGGCGAGCATGGTCTTGCCCGTCCCCGGGGGGCCCATGAGCAGCAGGTTGTGGCGGCCCGCTGCGGCGATTTCCATGGCGCGACGGGCCTGAGGCTGTCCGCATACCTCCGAGAGGTCCCAGTATTTGCGGCAGGTGCGAGTCGGCGCCGCCGCCGCCGCGGGCGCCAACTCCCGCCGCCCCTGCATGTGTTCGCAGACACGCAGCAGATGCTCCGCCGGCAGTGACTCCACTTCTTTGACCAGGGCCGCTTCGGCGATGTTGTCGGCCGGCAGGATCAGGCGCCGGCCGGCGGCGCGCATCGCCAGGACCGCGGGCAGGATCCCTTGCACCCGGCGCAGTTCGCCGGTCAGGGCCAATTCCCCCAGCATTTCGTATTCGCGCAGGCGCCCGGCGTCAATCTGGTTGGAGGCGGCCAGGATCCCCAGGGCGATCGCCAAATCGAAACGGCTGCCCTCCTTGGGCAGGTCGGCCGGCGCCAGGTTGACCGTGATCCGGCGCGGCGGGAAATGGAAGCCGTTATGCAGCAGGGCGCTGCGGACGCGGTCCTTGCTTTCCCGCACCGTCGTCTCCGGCAGGCCGACGATGGAGAACGCCGGCAGGCCGCCGGCGAGGTGCACCTCGACGGTGATCAGCGGCGCCTGGATGCCGAGTTGGCCCCGGCTGTAACTGATGGCGACGGTCATCCCTGGCTTTTGCAACCTTCCCTGGTTTCCGCCGTAGGGCGGGAAGGCGATTATACCCCTGGTTTCGGACGGCGGCCAAGCGGCGCGGCGGCCGGGCGCCTCTCCCGCCGGGTGCGCAAGCCGTTACGCAATTGTGGATAAGTCGAAGGGCGGAGCATAGACTATGGCCCATGGATCGATTTTCCCGGTCAAGACAAGCCCTTAGCCATTTCTCGGCTCGGAGAACGGCAATCACCTAATGCGTTCTCTCTTCCGGAAACTCTTGCGGAAACCCCGGGCAAAGCCGGGCGGCGTGAAGATCGGCATTCTAACTTCGGCAGTAGGGCTTCGGGATCGGGAAACATGTCGGAGCCCATCATGGGAACAAGGCAAAGTGTTTCATCTTCCGCCCCCGGGTCCGAGAGTCGAAACCATTGCTGCAGGAAATAAATGCGCAGCATCCGTTCCACTCCTTTCGGGCGCCGCCCAGCTACTGGAGGAGCGGGATAGTGCGGCAGGATCGTTTCCGTGAGGCGTTTTCACGGAACGATGCGCTCCATCTCGTTCAGAAATTTCTCTTTGCGGGTCGCTTTGCGGTACTTGGCAAATCCGCCTTCGGCCGGAGTCGCTTGTCGCATGGGCATCCTCCTCCGACTTAACGATGAATACAGCACGTATAGAATATCATGGAACACAATTTAATCAGAGTGTCCCAAGTATGTTATCGCAACTTGCCTTTTATCCCGACTGGTAGAGTTGCGCTTACTGGTTGAATTCACGGATTTTATCAACTGGTAAATTGACAATATACAGTTGACGCATACCGGAGGTATATTCGTCTGGTTGCGTGAAAATCTTCGGTGTTGGATAAACAATCTGGATATCATAAAGTACTGCACGGAATAACCCCACAGCCACAGCTTGCATTTTACTGCCGGTTGGCGCAACCACGATGCGGTCAAACATGCTTCTCTTTTTATATATTTCAAGCAATGCTAGCAGGGTTTCTTTATACTCCCGAGTCCCCACTTCATGATGCGTTGTATTTTCTTCCCGGAGTGGCCCCATGGTTGGCTCATTAAGCCTGCGAATGGCTTCTGTTCGCCATTTATTCTTTTCTGCAGGCGGTATGCCATGAATAAGATTAATGTAGGTGGGTTGCAATTCCTGAACCAAATTTGTGAGTTGTGCAGGATCAAATGATGGAAATACTACCAACCGGATGGCTTCGCCAAACATGGAAACCGAAGCTAATTCCGGAGTCGTTGCCACCTCAAAAATTCCGGAGGACAGATAACTTAAGTAACTTAATGGCGAGTCATCATTATCATTATTCTGATCCCGCTCGAACTGCTCCTTAGATGGCGGATAACCATCGGCTTCCCCATAGAGTATAGTCACTGAGCAGTTTTCAAGCTCTAATAATGCGACCAATATTTGGACAATAAGAAGGCGAGACATGCCTGAGATATCAATGAATATCCGGTTAAACTCGCACGCGAAATCTTTTATTTTTTCTCCAATGCCCGCCGGCTCTTCTCTGTTATATTCGAACTCTTTCACAATGAGGTTAATATTCTGGGCGATTGTATTGATTTCTTCCAATTTATTTTGAGGATAAAACGGAAGGTATTTTATTACGCCTAATGAAAAGCCAGTTACTCCAGCCTCAGATGTTTGATGCAACGCTTCAATAGTTCGATCTTCAAAGCCTGCACATACCAGCATACAATCTCCTTTCTTGATTGGGGGAACATTTATCTTCTGCAGATTAGGCCAACTAATAGTGTTCAAGTGCTCAGCTGCTGTCAGCACCTGATTGTTCATTACTGAACTATTCATTCTCAAACAGTCTCTCTTGATCTGGATTTGGTTCGCGCGAGCGAGCAACATCACTTTCTGATTTCAGTATCTTCACATTCGCAAACTTCTCCGGCTTTTGCAAGAGCATCTCTATTTCCTGGTTCTTCAGTTGGAGAGAGTCTCGCCGGCTAAACGTGAGACGGAAACGAGGTATAAGATAGCGCCGCAGATAAAATCGTGGTACAGTCTGCCCTCGCCGACTCATTCCACGAGGATCCGTTATAAAAATAGAGTAACGCAATAACTCATCAAGGGTGTCCCGAGCTTCTTTAGAAAGACGTAATGGTTCATACGGCTCAATTCTCGACGCTTGGTGAGGCGGCTTGTTGCCCTCATTGGCTGATGTTTCATATAAAAGATATGAATGTGCCACCTTGCCAAATGCCGTTACAATATCCGCCAACTTTTGGCCATTATTGGGCAACATCCGTATCGATTCCATAAAAGCACCTGCAGCAGCACGAACTGAATCGTGCTGTTGTCGTGTCGGTATTATGGGGTCCGTCTTAGAGGCTGCTACCCTTTCAACTCCACCATAATCATCCACCATCCTGGCAACAAGACGGATCATGAAATCTATGTCACCACTGCACATAGCAGCAAGGGTTTCACAACCGACATAATTGTCATTATACTTCCCATCTCTAAAAGCCAAGGCTGTAGCATTTTCATTGCGCCGCTTGACTCCCAAGAGCTTCCTCAGATCCTTCACCGGATATCCAACAACTTTTTTAAATCGGCGTTTGAACAGGTCTTCAAGAAACTCCAGCACTTTATTCGGCTTAGCAATGATATACCTTAAGCCTAAATTTATGAAATCATATTCACGATTTTCAACATACTGTTTCCTATCAACATCGTAGCGCGCGAAGGAGACTGGGCTTTCCGTGGAAAGCTTGAAAAATATATCAGAGTCACGTTGCATGAGTAGCCGATTTAGATTTGCCTGCAAATCATTAGTAATCTTCGGAGAAGAATAATCGTCAATGAAGAAATAAATTGGACAATCAACCAGAAAAGAAAACTTTCTCCTAATGAGACGGCAAGCTTCAATCATCACTTCCGGACCGAAATAGTCCTTGATCGGCCCTCTTCCAGCATGAAGAAGACGTTGCTCATCTGCTGCACGCTTCCTTTCCTCGCTTAATCTGTTAATCAAGGCAGGCAGATAACTGGCATCTGGGCTATCTGGAGGAGACCATCTAAACAAATCCCAAAGTTCAGCAACAAGCCCTTTTTCTTTTTTGTCAAATTCATTTTGGAAATGTCGCTTTGCCCATGCGCTTATTTGCTCCAACGTAACTATCAACAACGATACAATAATGAAGTGCATGGGAATATTCAATGCGTCATCTTTTGTCAGCTTATACCTCGGAAAAGAAAAGTACAGATCGTCACATCGGTAGTAAATACCAATGTAGTTAATATTACCTGGGACATCGTTCTCAGTAGAGATTAGATATTTAAGACTTAGAGCGCTAAAGACAGTTGTCTTGCCACATCCCCGAGGCCCAGTCAAAACGCAATTAGAACGTGCTTGAATATCCCGTAATCCCAATAAACGATCCGAATATAAATTCTGAAGCAATAAGTGGGAGTCTCCGATTTGTTCACAGCTGGGATAATCAAAAGGTGTCGTAAGCACAGGATCAATATCTCCTCTCTTTTCATTCAGGTACTCATCCTCCAAAGAATCTAGTTTTCTCACCAATCCTTGAGGATTGCAGGCAAGCGGATCAACTGTAGTATTAGTCTCATATAGATGTCGCGCCAAAAAATCTTTTTGGAGAGCACCAAAGACGTACCGGTCCCGCCCCTTACAATCCTCATATTTCACGCACTTCAGCAATTTCTCAAGTGTTCCTGCAATAGAAAGATAGTCACTCACATGGGCCATCTCCCCCGTCAATTCTCGCATGCCAAAGTCTGTTACCCGGAAGCGAAAATTTGACTCCTGATAAACATCAAATTCAGACTTCGCGACAAGTATATTACCAGCATGCAGATCGCCATGTTGAAAACCGCGTCCTTCAAGTTCATACAATAATTCAAACATTGTTTTCAAAAATGTCTCTATGAACGGTACAGTAATCTCTTCTTTATGCTCTCTTATGTGAGTTCGAAGATTTTTCCCATTTACATAATCACATACAAAAACTACGCACTTCGGCCATGAGGATGAATTATTGTCATGGTACCGAATGACATCAATATACTTGACAACAGATTCATGACTTATGACATTAGGCTTCTTCGCCTCATTTAAATAAATCTGCTCTTCAGACTCGTCATCTGGCAAGTTTTCTAATGGGACAATCTTGAAAGCCAAGCAGCTTCCTGTCTTCTTATCAAAAGCGCGAAATAAATGGCCGTTATTTCCAGATCCAACTAGTTCTTGGATAACGTGGTTCGGAAACCTGCCAATAGTCTTCCCGATGAACTGCTTTGCAGATGGCAGTCTTTTTTCTCTTCTCTGCATGTCAATCTTTCCTGAACACCAGAATATTCTCATCTTTGACCCCGGAAAGATTCTTGCGCGAACGACGAATATCAGGGATAACATCCCGGATAACGCGACGCAACTGAAATTCCGGGGCATACACTGAAAATATCTTCACCAACTCTTCAGAGGGGAATTTGCCGCTACCTCGACTTGTTTGGGTGCCAACAATAAAGAGGCAGTAGCCGCCTTTACGAACCTTCTTTTGCAATTGCTTGGCAAGCGCTTTTATCGCCCTCGTGAAACCACGAAGTCCCACAAGCGCACGGTCTATAGATTCCAAGTGTGCTTCATCCAGAAACCAGAGTCGCAGGCGATTATCACGCCCATAGTCAAGCGCATTCATGTAGGGCGGGCTTGTGATGACGCAATCAACCGCATCAGGAAGATTGACGGACTCCACAGAAGATTTCCTGACATCCTCAACCAACTCAAACAATTTCCCTACTGGCGGTCGCTTAAGCATGCGTTTCACCTTTGCCTTTAACCGCGGGGCAACCTGCCGATATTCATAAAGGCCCGGATAAGTGGCTTTGGGAAACTTGTTTGACCGGAGATAGGGAACAAGGTGACTGCTTGGATATGACAAAAATCCAGGTCTCTGATGGTGCAGTATGCCCAACATAGATGCCAACAAGAAATATCGCCGTTCATGCCCGAGGAACTGGATAAGCCGCAGTGCCTCTTTGAGGGTACGGGGATGAAAAAAGGCTCGAACCCATTGTGGAACATGCCTTAGATCGGGCATAGGCAACGACTTAACACGTTTTAGCAAGTGATCAATATCTTCAAGTGCCACTTCAAGCCCAGCCGGTGCCTGAAGCTTGCCTTTAGTCAGAGTAACAGCATATGTGTTTCTATCAGAGGCAAATACACGGCGGCCAAGACGAGCCGCCTCAAGCGGTACTGTCCCGCTTCCACAAAACATATCGGCGACTAACTCGCCAGGTTTGCTATACCGTGAAATAAGATCCTTGGCAATGACACTCTTTAATTTACCAATGTACGGTGACAACTGATGCAATGAGCACTCCTGATGCGTACAGGAGGCAGCCCAACGCAACGGAGCCGGACAAGGTGACCCCATTAGCTTGTTATAACGGCGAACGTGATTTATCATTTTTTCAGATTCTCATCCAAGCAATGGGACAGCCGTCCGACGCCAAATCCGCGCACCGGGGGACTAAATACTGCATCAATTTACCGCGCATTGCCCATAAAAAAACAGGCCAATTCTGCCCTACCCGCCGATATAAGACATCTCCACCTTCTCCAGCGCCACCGTTTTCTCGCTCCTCATCTCCGAGTAACGGTCCTCGCGCCCCTGCCACAAGCCGCAGCCAGTTGGCCAGGTATTCGTCCGAATGGCGTTCGCGCAGCAGGTGGCGGAGGTCGTGGCCTTTGGTGGCGAAGAGGCAGGTGTGGAGGCGGCCATCGGTGGACATTCTGATGCGGGTGCAGTCGCCGCAAAAGGGTTGGGTTTACCGATGAGATGAAGCCGATTTCGCCGGCGCCGTCCCGGTAGCGCCAGCGGCGGTCGGGAAGATGTTCGCCGGGTGGTTCATGGGGGCATTATAGGCGGAGAGGGGCGGGGATTGCAAACCAGCGACAAAGCCGTTGATACCGGGCTTATGGCGGAGTGAGTTTGGTTTTTTCCACTATTTTCCCGGCCAGGGCCGCGAAGTCCCGACGCGCGTCTTTGGCGTACGATATTACACGCGACTCACCCAACAGCAACGATACCAGGTTTTCGCCCTCATGAAAGCAGGATGTGCAAGTACGGCGACATTTGGAACTCTGGTTGGCATTTAAGCAGGTATTGTACAGGGAATTTCAGGTTGGGGCATGAATCATCGCGCCCGGAAATCGGCGCCGGATATTTTCAGCGGCGCGAAGAAGTCCTCGACCCACTGCGGCAACTGCTGCGTTTCTTCAACCGCTTTCACGGCCTCGAAAACTTTCGCCGCGGGCATTGAAGAGAAGAAATCCGGAGAGGGCGCCAAGGCTACATTCAGATCGTTTGGCTCGAATTTGTCCAGCGAGTCGCCGTATTTTCGCATGGAAAGTGAAATGATTTCTCTTCCCGTTTCCGACAACAGGTACAGGAAAAGGCGTTCCAGATACCGGCGCCCAAACAAGTTGGGGCGAAAGCCGTGGAAGCAGGTTAAATTCAGCACCTTGCTTCTGTTCAGAACAACCTTAAACGTCTGGGGCATGTTCTTTCGAACATGAAATCGGAAATGCGGGCTCTTGCATTGGCCCGCCTCTTCTCCGTCACGCCGAGCGCCCTCCGACGCTTTCTCCTTGACGGCTATCCCGATCCATTTGCGCCCCAATTGTTGCGCCGCCACCATCGTGGTCGCGCAGCCGCAGAAGGGTTCCAGAGAGAACCATGGCCGGAAGTCTATCCCCTGCGCCCCGGGTTATCCACAATCGCCTCCGCTTAAACAGAACTAGGCGTTCCGTTTGCCTGTTGGTGAGTGTGGGTAAGTCGAGGAGCGGGGCAAGGCTATGGCTATGGCAACTTCTCCGTCACCTCGAACGCCCCCCGAAGGTAATCTCGTTCTTCAACAGCTGTTCCCGCTGCACGATCTTATCCATTGGGGGGGCGCGGCTACCCCTCTCCCCTCTCCGGCGGCGGAAACGGCGCTCCCGCCTCGCGCCGGGGAACGCTTCGCTCTTGCGGGAGTTTGAGGGCTCACGAAAGCACCAGCCGAGCGAAAAAACCGCCTACGAAAAGAACAAAAAGTAGCGTTCCCAGTGTCTCGAGCGCATTGAGCGTCGCTCTTGCGCGCCCCCTTGCGCCCGGCCCGAACCCGATCGGATGGCGCAGATTCCACGCCAGCAATCCCTGGATGGCGCGTGCGACATCCAGGCAGAGCGTACAGGCCAGCGAGAACAGCAAAAACAGCGCAAAGCCGCCGTAAAGCAGTATCGCGGCGCCGAGCAACTCGAAGACGTTCGCGTAAGCGCCGGCGTTTTTCGCGTGCCCGAAAACGAAAGCGCACGTCCCGACGGCCCCGACCGCCAAGATTGCGCCCGTATGCCGAAAGCCGCGCCAGAAAAGCGAAATCTGATATCGAAAATGCGTACGCACCCATGAGGCGCCCTGGTCGCGGAAGGAATACGCCAGCCAAACGCCGAAGATCGCCGGCGCAAGAAGGAAAAACGGCGCCAACAGATAGAGCACGTACACGCCCGCCACGACCGCTTCCGGTTCGCATCGGACCATCGCTCCTTCGCCCGAACCGCATGGACCGCCAGCGACCGGCATAGACCACTTACCGTTCTTCGGCGCCGAGGCGCCTGCCGCCTACGCCCAAGATCGATTCGGCCGCCGGATCGAGTGTTTCGAGAACTCCCGCCCTCCGGCACCCGCGAAGCGCACCCGGCGCACGAAAGTAGAGGAGAACCCGGGCGTACTGCCAAAACCGTCGCGCCGAACGGGGACCGTTGTGCGCCCCCGTCGGCGCTCGATCTTCCGAAGGGATCGCTTCTTCAAGCATTCCCGAAGCCTACCCGATAGCAAAGAAGTTATCCACATTAGCCAACAGGCAAACGGAACGCCTAGTAAACAGAACGCCTAGATTGCGTAACGGCTAGCCGGGTGCGGGTGCGGATTGTCCGGGCTTCGGGGGGCGTGCTATCTTTAACGTTGCGGTTTCGCAACGGGCTGCTGCGTCGTCATGACGGCCGCTGTCGTTGCAGAGG
>JAPPPX010000073.1 GCA_028817305.1 Gammaproteobacteria bacterium
CTGGATTCCCGCCCCTGTTCAAGCCAGGGGCAAGCTCTGCGCGGGAATGGCGAGGTGGGGGCATGGGAATGGCGGAGTAGGCTTTATTCGCTGGATGTCCGTAGGGTTTTTACACAGCCTGGAAAGCCGGAATCCCGCGCAAAAAGAGCGCGGAACGCGCACATTCTCAAGGGGGGAGTAGTGCGTATGAGCCGCTTTTCTTGCCTTCGGTTGCGTAACGGTTTGTGGCGTCGGGGCGGTCGCGGAGTACAATGGCTGGCGGACGCGGGTTGCATGGCGGGCATCGGCGCGTATCGGTGTCGTCCCGTCCACCGGGAGTGGCGGGGTTTCGGGAAGTTTCGAGAATGGCAAGAGTTTCGGCAATGGCAAGCGGCATAGCGGATACCGGCGCGGCGGGGCAGCCGTCCTGCGCTCGTCCGTCCTTAGCGTCTGTTTCGCCCCGGCGTCAGGTGCCCGGAGCGCCGGGCCGCCGGATGCGGCGCGCCGCCCTCCTCATGGTCGCCCTGGCCGCCGCCTGGCTCGCGCCCCTCGCCCTCGCCGGATTCGACGAAGGCGCGGTGGCCTATGAGCGAGGCGACTACGAGACGGCGCATCGGGAGTTCCTGAAAGCCGCCGAGCAGGGCGATGCCAGGGCGCAGTACAACCTCGGCGTGATGTACGGAAAGGGCGAGGGAGTGCCGCAGGATTACGCGGAGGCGTTGCGCTGGTATCGTCAGGCGGCCGAGCAGGGCGATGCCTCGGCGCAGTTTAACCTCGGCGTGATGTACTACAGGGGCGAGGGAGTGTCGCGGGATTACGCGGAGGCGTTGCGCTGGTGGCGTCAGGCGGCCGAACAGGGCCATGCCAGGGCGCAGAACAGCCTCGGCGTGATGTACTACGAGGGCGAGGGAGTGCCGCAGAATTTTGCGGAGGCGTTGCGCTGGTGGCGTCAGGCGGCCGAGCAGGGCCATGCTAACGCTCAGCTCGCCATTGGCAGTATGTACAGCGGACTTATCGGACTTCTTTTTGACTTTAACTCTAGGGGGGCAACACAATGGGTACGTGAAGAGGTAGGGGATGACTTCGCCGAAGCCGAAGCGGTACGCTGGTATCGTCGGGCGGCCGAGCAGGGCCATGCTAACGCTCAGTACGCCCTTGGCCTGATGTACCACATAGTTCTCAAGAGTGACCCCGTCGAAGCGGTACGCTGGTATCGTCGGGCGGCCGAACAGGGCCATTCTGGCGCTCAGCGCGCCCTTGGCGAGATTTACGCAGGGGGTAAGGAGAGGGGAGTGCTGCGGGATTACATGGAGGCAGCGCACTGGTATCGTCAGGTGGCCGAGCAGGGCGATGCAGTGGCGCAGTTTAACCTCGGCTTGATGTACCACGAGGGCAAGGGAGTGCCGCGCGACTACGTGGAAGCGTACAAGTGGTTCAGCATTGCGGCGGCGTTGTTGAAGCCTGCCTCCCAGGCTCTTGATGACCTGGAGGCACGTATGACGGCAGCTCAAGTCGCCGAGGCACAGGCGCGGGCGCGGAACTGGCAACCAAATCCCGGTGCGGCTCCCTCGAATGTTAGTAATGCACCGGAAGATAGGGACCACCGTCCAACCAGTACTGGCACTGGTTTTCTGGTGAATCGTGCGGGACACGTGCTCACGAATCACCATGTTGTCGCCGATTGCGCCAGGGTGCGTACCTCCCTTCCCGGCGATGATGCCAAGATCAGGGCGCATGACGCGACAAATGATTTGGCTTTGCTCGCGGTGCAGGCGACCGACGGTATGCGTCCTGCTTCGTTTCGGGCTCAGCAGGTGCGTCTGGGTGAGGAGGTTATGGCTGTCGGCTATCCCCTGCACGGCTTGGTGGGCCAGGGCCTGAACGTGACTCGGGGCGAAGTGAGCGCCCTCTCCGGCATCGGCGGCGACTCGCGGCACTTGCAGATCACAGCCCCTGTCCAGCCCGGCAACAGCGGCGGGCCGCTGCTGGACCGGGCGGGGAGAGTGGCGGGGGTGGTCATCGGCACGTTGGACGCCATCGGGGTGGCCGCGCAGACCGGCAATATCCCGCAAAACGTCAACTACGCCATCCGCTCCGGGGTTGCCCGCGCCTTCCTGGACGCGCACGCCGTGTCCTACAACACCTCCGCCAAAGACAGGGAGCGGCCTACAGAGGCCATCGCCGAGGCTGCCCGCGCCCACACGGTCATTATCGAATGCTGGAATTGAGTCCCAAACGCGCCGGTGGTCCTCGATTCGCCATTGCCGTTCGAGCGCACATCATTAATTGCCGCCAGTGCTGTACCCGCCACCACAGTTTTCTTGACAGTGTTCATATAAAGCCGCATCGTTGCCGCTTGTTATGGCGGTTCTGAATGGGTTGTGTACCTACACATGGGCCAGACTGTTATAAAGTCCATTCTTTTTTAACAGTTTGTAGAGATTGCGATGCGGCTGTCATCTATTTTGAATGCTCTTGCGGAAGCAAAACATTTCTTGAGCCTCCTGATTCTGGACGACACAGTTGTAGAAAGCCCATAAAAAGATCTGATAGAGCCAGCCTCTTGCTTACGCTGATTAAATACGCCAGTGCCAGTCAAAATATAAGCGATACTACCAAATGCCCGATGTGTGGAGTGGAAGTTAAAAACAAGAAAGCCCAAAGGCATTTTAAGAAATGTCCCAATAGGAGAGATTGGTTCCCAAAGCCCTGATTACAGCCACCGTCCGTAGCGGGTTGTCTGTACTAAAATCTCTGCGTGGCATTTGCAAATACCAAGGGATACGAATTTAATGAATAAGCAATGTACTTATTTGTGCACACTGATATTGTTTTTGGTTTTTTCAGTCAGTACATATGCCCAAGATTGCTACGAATCTTCAATTGTTAGTCCGTCGCCGTTTATGGGGAACAACGGGGAGATATTTAAACTTGCCGACGGTTCATTGTGGGAAGTGAAATACGAATATGAGTACCTGTATGCGTACTATCCATCGGTGGTCATTTGCCCTGACCCCAGCAGATTGATCATCGAGGATCAATCACTCAATGTGAAATTGCTCTCTTCCGGAGCCAACTCTGGAAAAGGCGCTTCTAGGCAAGATAGTGAATGGGAAATTTTTGAAGAAACCCATCTGAAAGGGAGTATCAGCGGGACTGTTCGGCAGGGGCGCATATTCAAAACGACCTCTGGGAATATTTACGAAGTGACCGGATTGACCCTACAGTTGGTATTGGAACTTCAGCCTGCGGTTATGGTGTTGCGAAATGGCGAAACCTACAAGTTGATAGTCGAGGGGTTTGATGATCCCTTGATATGCAGAAGGCTTAAATAGCCACGCTGCCGCAATCAAGCGGGGCGCATGTTCTACCTTGCCGTATCTTCGCCCTCAGCCCCGGCGGCGGGCTAGCAAGGACAGCGGCAGCAGCAGGGCGAAGAATAGCGCGGCGACGGTTACGATGGAGGGGCCGGAGGGGGTGTCGAAGCGCACGGAGCCGAGGATGCCGATGACGACGGCGACAGCGCCCAGCAGGGCGGCAAAGACGGTCATGGCCTCCGGCGAACGCGCCAGTTGCCGCGCCGTGGCGGCAGGAATGATCAGCAGCGAGGCGATCAGCAGGATGCCGACGATGCGGATGGAGATGGCCACCACCGCGGTCATCAGAAGCATGAGCAGCAGTTGCATGCGAAAGGTCTTGACGCCCTCGGCCTGCGCCAGACCCTCGTGCACGGTCATCAAAGTGAGCGACGGCCAGTTGGCGATCAGCAGGGCCAGCACGATGGCGCTGCCGCCGTAGATCCAGTACAGCGCCGCGGGGCGCACCGTGAGAATGTCGCCGAACAGGTATTCGTGCAGGTCAATTTCCGGCTGCTCCAGCAAACTAAGCGTGAGCATTCCGACGGCGAGCCCTACGTGGGCGAAGATGCCGAGCAGGGTGTCGGTCGCCAGCATCCGCTTCTGTTGCAGCCAGACCAGGAGCAGGGCGAATACGGAGCAGACGATGAACGTGCCCAGGTTGGTGCTGAAGCCGCCCAGCAGGCCCAGCGCGATCCCCAGCAGGGCGGTGTGGGCGAGGGAGTCGCCGAAGTATGCCATGCGCCGCCAGACGACGAAGCAACCCAGCGCGCCGGCGACAGGGGCCATGCCGATGCCGGCCGCCAGGGCGAGCGGCAGGGAGGGGTCAAGCGGCGGGTCTAGCGTCATCGCGCTCCCGGTCCAGGCCGCGTTCGTGGGAGTGGTCGTGATAATGATGGTAGGCCGCCATGAGCCGCGCCATGTCGTCGCCGAACAGCGAGACGAATTCCGGGTCCCTGGCCACGGCCTGCGGTTCGCCGGCGCAGCAGACGTGGCGCAGCAGGCAGACGACGCGCCGGGTGGAGGCCATGACCAGGTGCAGGTCGTGCGATACCATCAGGATGCCGAGCGGGCGCTCTTTGTAGATGCGCTCCAGCAGCCGGTAGAAGGCCAGTTGGCCGGTGACGTCCAGATTCTGCGCCGGTTCGTCCAGCACCAGCAGCGCCGGTTCGCCCAACAGCGCCCGCGTCAGCAGTACGCGCTGTAGTTCGCCGCTGGACAGCGTGTGCAGCGGCTTCTCCAATGCCTCGCTGACACCGGTCTCCGCCGCCGTCCGCCGCACGGCCTCGGGAGTGACTTTTTTGCGCAGCGTGAGAAAGCGCCGCGCGGAGATGGGAATGGCGGGATTGGCCATCAGCTGTTGCGGCATGTAGCCGATATTCAGGCCGCTGCGGCGCGCGACCGTTCCCCGGTCGGGCGGGTAAATCCCCATCAGGCATTTCAGCAGCATGGATTTGCCCGCCCCGTTGGGGCCGATCACGGTGACGAAATCGCGTTCCCCCACCTCCAGCGATACGTTTTCGAGGATGGTCCGGCCGCCGCGGAACACGCCGATCTCCCTGGCGCCGATCAGGCCGTTCATGCGCTGTTCCGTTTCCTCTCGCCCTGTGGGGCGGCAAGAGGATGCCTGGCGGTACGCATTGGGCGGCGGCGGCGAAAGTATAGCCGTCGGCCCCCCACCGGCGCGCCTTCGGGCTCGCGCCCTCGGCTTGCCGACTCCCCCTCAAGGGGGGAGTGATAAGAGAGTCTCTCCAAGGGGGGGTGGTAAGAGAGTGGCTCCAGGGGGGGGCGATGAGAGAGGCGCTCCAGGGGGGGGCGGTAAGAGAGGCGCCGCTGTTTCGTTATCGCGTTCATGCGTTATCCCGTGCAATGTTCCATGCGTTATCCATGCGCTAGTGCTTTTTGCATTTCCGGCACTCGCCCTCGATTTCGAGGGTGGTGCGCCGGGGGCGAAAGCGGTTCCTGCCGACGGTGCGCGTGACGGCGCTGGCCAGTTGCGGGTTGCAGCATTCCTTGACCTCGCTGCAGCGCGAGCAGATCAGGAAATAGCATTCGGAGTGGCGCAACGGGTGCAGGCAGCCGATGTAGGCGCTGTGACTGTTCAGGCGGTGGATTAACCCTTGGTCCAGCAGGAAGTCGAGCGCGCGATATACGGTGGGCGGCTTGGCCGGGATGCCGCCGGCCCGCAAGCGGTCCAGGATGCCGTATGCCTTGGTCGGCGCGTGGTCTTCCCAGACCAACTCCAGCACCCGCCGCCGCAGTTCCGTAAGGCGCAGACCGTTAGCGCGGCAGATCTTGTCGGCCTGGCGCAGCGCCTTGCCGATGCAGCGTTCGTGGTTTCCGCATGTGTTCATGTGCTGTTCCGCAGCCGGTATCGTCGTTTCGTTTCCGAGTCCGCGGCTGGTGTTATAGTATAACATAGTCATGGCGCCCGGCAATCGGATGCTTCACTCCCCCCTTGAGGGGGAGTCGCAGCAGCCAAGCCGCCAGGCGCAGGCTGCTGCGGTGGGGGGTATGCGGCCCTTGCGGTTGCCCTGGGCGGTGGGGTGTAGGAGGCGCTTTGGATGTTCCCCCCACCGGCGCGACTTCGGGCTGGCGCCCTCGTCTTGCCGACTCCCCCTCA
>JAPPPX010000063.1 GCA_028817305.1 Gammaproteobacteria bacterium
CATCGAGGCCGGGGCTTGTCCAGGCCTCCGTTCCCAATCCCCAAGTCCTGTGTTCACGGAATATTTCTTTAAAAGCGGAGGGCGGCGTCCAGCAAGAACTCGTTGTCGGCGGCGGCGCCGCTCCGGTGCCGCAACCCCGCATCCAACGCAAAGCGCTCTGCCTCGAAGCGCAGCCCGCCGCCGTAGCGTTGCGCCCCCGGCGCCACGCCGCTGGTTCCGTACAGCGTCAACAGTCCCGGCATCCCCCGCGCCAGGCGCACATCGCCGATGCCATACGACAACTCGCCGCGCAGTCCCAGGCCGCTATAGCCGGCCTTGCCCGGAACCGGGGCGCGAGTCCCGCCGAAGGCGCCCCCGTCCAGCGGCGCACCAGACGGGTCGCCCGACAGACCCGGGCCGTCCAGACCCAGCCCCCGCTCCAGACCCAGACTGGGCCGCAATGCTAATTGCAAACCCCGGCGGTCGCCCCCCAGGTCGTAGCGCAACGCGCCTATGCCCGTATATTCCCAGTAATCGCGGTCGTCCTTGCTGGCCAGCCGCGCCTGAAACTCCAGTTCCGTCTCCAGGCCCAGCCGCGGCCAGCGCAAGCGAAAGCCCGTCCCGAACTCTCCCGTCGCCGCGTCGCGCGCGCCATCGCCGAAGTCGTAAGACGCCCCCGCGCGCAGGTAGGGGCGCAAGCTCCCGCCGCCTTTGAAGCCGAATGCCTGGCCCAGCTCCACCGCGCCTCGCAACTGCTGCGCCTCCGTCTCCGTCTTGGCGTAGGCGATGCCATCGTCGAAGCGCCCGCCGTCCGCCTCGCCGTGCAACGCCGCTCCCGACAGACGCAGCAGCATGTCCAGGCCGTCTGTCACGGGCAGCCGCCAGCTCAGCCCTGCCGCACCCAGCAGCAAATCCGTGTCGCTGGTCGCCTTGTACACGCCGCCATCCCGCCGTTCTGCAATCTCCAGTTCGCCCTGGCCGTAGCCCGCCAGCAGCCACATGCTCAGCCGCCCCGACGGCTGCCAGGCCGCATACGGATACACCGCTACCATATCGCCCTCGAAGTCGCTGCGCTTCACCTCCGCGCCCGCCTCGCGCAACTCCAAATCGCTTGCCGTGTAGCCTACCGCCACCCCCAGCAAATATTCGTCGTAGCGCCGGTCCAGACCCAGATAAAAGCTGTAGCTGTCGCCCTCGTAATCGTAGCGGTTGCCACCCTCCTCCGGTTCGCCCTCCAACGAGCTGTAGTTGCCGCGGCCCCACAGGGACAGCGTGTTGCCGCCGCCCCGATCGCTGGTGGCAGAGAAACCAGAACCGCCCAACAGCTGCAACAGTGCGCGGCTCTCCGTGGCCGGCGAGATGGAGTCCAGCCCTTCCAGTTGCGCCGCCGTCAACTCCGCCAGCGCGTCCAAATCCAGCAACATGACAGTGGCGCCGGAATCGCCCGTCGCCGTCTCGCCCTGCCCTGCGGAGAGCGTATTGTCCCGCACCGGATCGAAGCGGTGCGCGATCACCGGCGCCAACTGCGCCGCCAGCGCCTGGTTCAGCGCCGCTGTCGCCTGCTTTATGCGCTCCGCACGCGCGGCAGGGTTGGCGGCGGCAAGCGGGCGTGAGATGTCGTCGTCGGTGATGGTGTAAGTGCGCGCGGCAGAATCTACGGAGCCCGTCACGCCGCTGCCAGTGTGACCAGTGAGGGTGACGACGAGGGTTTCGGCGGGAGATTCGAAGGCGGCGTCGTCCGTAATCGTGATGGGAATGGTTCCCGAGGCGGCAGTGTGGGCGACGACGATAGTGCCGGCAGCAGTGGCGGTATCGAAGGTGACGGCGCTGCCGCTGGCATCTACCGCGTAGTCGGCGGCCGCGGCGGTACCGGCAATGGAAAAGGCGACGGTAGAAGCGGCGGTGCGCGCCTCGCCTACAAACTCCACCGGCACATTGATGGTACTGCCTTCGGCGGCAGCGGCGTCGGTGCCGCCGAGAAAGGCCCGGCTGCCGTCGTTAGCGCGGATGGTGATGGTGAGCGAGTCGCCGGGGATAACAGTATCGGCGGTGGTGGAAGTCGGGTCCGCCATCGGAACGGGTATGACGATGGTTTCGTCAGGTTCGGCGATGGTGTCGTTAACAACGATCCAATTGGCTATTCCTGAGAGATTGCCCGGTAAAAGGACAGCCAGGATAGGTCCGGTAGAACCGGCCTGACGCCGGAAGTCCGCATCCAGAGTAGCGGTTCCGCCCAAGTCGGAGTCCGATTCCCGGTTGAGCCTCAAGTTTCCAGAGGTCAATCCGCTGACGGTAACTCTGACACTGACCGTGTCGCCCTCGTTTACCTGCACGCCGGGCGTTGCGGGGTCGCGGTCAGGGGTAGCGGAAAGGGTAAGGGTGCGGGAGGTTTGCGCTTCAGCCGACGGTGTGGCGAGCAGGAAAGAGAGGGCGACGAGAACAGCTGCGAAAGCCGCTAACTTGTGCGTAAAATTGTGCATGCGGAGAGGGGAGTCCGGCACTGGGACCCGATGCCCCACAGCGCTCGAAACGCACGAAAATACCGACTTCGTATCGCCGTTTCCCGCGCTTGACATAATCCCCTCCTCCCGTCTGGCGGCCTACCGCTAAGGATTTCAGTCTATAACCCGCACAGAGGGATAGTCAAACCGACGGGTTGCCGGGCCCGGCCCCCGCGCCTCTTTCCTCGCCGCCGCCGGGAGGCAAAAAGCCGCCAAGGTGCGCGGCGGGCTTTTCTGCTACGCTTGAGGCGCCTATGGCCTTATACCGCATATGCGAACGGGGGGGCGGCGCCCGTGCCTGAGAAAGCCGAGGGCGAACGGTCCGCCGCCGAGGCGCCCGCGGCGAGGGAGGAAACGGAGACCGAGCTGCAGAGACTGCGCGCGCCGGTGATGCGGGAAATGCGCGGCGTGGATGCGGTCGTTCGGCGCGCATTGCGTTCCGAGGTCGAATTGATACGGCGCCTGGCCCGCTACATCCTGGCCGGCGGCGGCAAGCGCCTGCGGCCGCTGTCGCTATTGCTGGCGACGCGGCTGTTCGGTTACCGGGGCGAAAAACACCTCACGCTGGCCGCCATCCTGGAGTTCATCCACACGGCCACCCTGCTGCACGACGATGTGGTGGACGCCTCCCTGCTGCGCCGCGGCCGGGTCACCGCCAACCGGCGGTGGGGCAATCAGGCCTGCGTACTGGTAGGGGACTTCCTCTACTCGCGCGCCTTCCAGATGATGGTGGAAGTGGGTTCCATCCGCATCATGGAGGTGCTGGCCGACACGACCAACGCTATCGCCGAGGGCGAAGTGCGGCAGTTGGCGGCTCGCGGCGACCCGGAGCTGGACGAGCGGACGTACTTGCAGGTGGTGCGCGCCAAGACCGCCAAATTGTTCGAGGCGGCGGGGAAGCTGGGCGCCATTCTCTGCGACCGTCCGGCCAGGGAAGAACAGGCATTGGCGGGTTACGGCATGCACCTGGGCACTGCCTACCAACTGGTGGACGACGCCTTGGATTACAACGCCTCTGCCGCCGAGATGGGCAAAAATCCAGGGGACGATCTGGCCGAGGGCAAGGTTACGTTGCCGCTCCTGCACGCCTTGCGGCACGGCGACGCCCGGCAACGAGAGTTGATCCGCGCCGTCGTCCGCGGCGATGACCGGGAGCGGGTCGCAGAGGCCGTGACGGCAGTTGCCTCCGGCGGGGGCATTGCCTACACTGTGTCGCGCGCCGAATCGGAGGCGGCAAAAGCGGAATCCCTGTTGCAGGAATTGCCGCGGTCGCCCTACCGCGAGGCCCTGTGCGCCCTGACCCGCTTCGTTGTCAAGCGGCGGGCTTAAGGCCGCGCAGCAACGATCGCAGACGACGCGGGGTGTAGCTCAGCCTGGCAGAGCACTGCCTTCGGGAGGCAGGAGTCGCTGGTTCGAATCCAGTCACCCCGACCAACAATCCCCGCTCGGCGCCCACTCGCTCATCCCCCAGCGGACCGCTACGGATGCCGGCGGTAATGGCAGGCGGCGGGGACGCGCAATTCGATCAGGCAAAATCTCTTGCGAAATCGCCGGCAACGGCCTGTAGCGAGGCGACGGCAGCGACAGCGGCAGTTTCTACCCGCAACAGCCGGGGGCCCAGGGTAACGGCCCGGAAGCCGGCAGCGACGGCGGCGCGCTCCTCCTCCTCGGTAAGGCCGGGCCGCGGCCCGATCAGGGCGTAGATCGGCCGCCGCGGCCATGGCGAGAGCGCGGCCAAAGCAGTACCGCCGGAGGGCGCAAACAAAAGCCGCACCGCGGCGGCCGGCAGGCGCCGCAACCATTGCCTCAAGGCGACAGGAGGAAACACCGTCGGCGGGCGTACCCGGCCGCAACGTTGCGCGACTTCGGCGGCAGACCACTGCCAGCGCACGGAAGTGTGCTGCGTGGCGCGCCGTATTCCCCGCGTACAAAGCAGCGGCGCAACCGAACAGACGCCGAGTTCGGTTAACTGCCCTATCGCCCAGTCCATCCTGGCTCTCTCGAAAATGCCCTGACCGATATGGATCTCGGGACAGACCCCCGCGGAACGCGCTGCGCCGCCGGACCTGGCGCCAGCTGCGAGCCGTCGAACCACCGGCAGGCGCCTCCCTCTATCTCCCGGCGGCCCGCTTTTCGCCCCTGCCGGAGAACAAAAGGCGATGCGGGGCGATGCGCCCGTCGTCCAGTATCCGGCCCATACCGAGGAAGCGATCCCGGCAATCATAAAGCCGGACCAGGCCCTCCGTGGGGGAGTTGGGCACCAGCACTGCCTGTCCCTGGCGCAGGTACCAGATCAGGCTGCTCTGGTCCAAAGAGACGGCAGGGTACGCAGCCACCGCCCGATCCAATTTCAGCAGCAATGGGTCCAGGGCCTGCGCCCCCTTGCCCTCCAGTTCCCGCAACCGTTGCAAAGACACCATCTGCTCCTCGCGGAAGGGCCCAGCCTCCAGGCGGCGCAAGGCGCACACATGGCCGCCGCAGCCCAGGCGCTTGCCGATATCCTCAACCAAAGTGCGGATGTAGGTGCCTTTCGAGCAGCGCACCTGCAATTCCATGCCCTGCTCCTCCAGGGAAAGCAACCGCAATTCTCGGATGACGACCCGGCGCGGCGGCCGCTCTACCTCAAGTCCCTGGCGCGCCAACTGGTAGAGGCGCTTCCCCTGGTGCTTAAGCGCCGAGTACATGGGAGGGATCTGCTCGATCTCGCCACGGAAGTTCGCCAACGTCCGCTCTACATCGGCACTCCGCAGCCGGGGAACGGGGCGCTCGGCGACGAGCTCGCCGTCGCTGTCGCCGGTGGTGGTAGTCTTACCCAACCGGCAAGCGACCCGGTACAACTTATCCGCCGCCAACAGGAAGCCGGACATCTTGGTGGCTTCGCCGAAGCAGACCGGCAACATGCCGGTAGCCACCATGTCCAGACTGCCGGTATGCCCGGCTTTGCGGGCACGGTAAATGGCCTTGACCACTTGCAGGGCGTCGTTGGAAGTAAAGCCGACCGGCTTGTCCAGAGGCAGAATGCCATGCACGTCCCGGCGGCGGTTCATTGGCGCGGTGATTGCCTTCCTCCCTCCTTAGTATCGCTACCCCCCCTGGCGAATGCGAGCACGCACCATATCACGCGGCCCGTATGGCGTACACCGCAATATATGGCGGCGCCGGCCGTTACGCAATCGCAGGGAAGCAAAGCGGATCTCTTATTCCGCTATTCCCTCATTTTTCCCATCACTCCCCCTTGGAGGGGGAGAAGCGGCGGTTGCGATTTCCGTGTCCGCTGGGGGGAAGGAGGCGCCGCTATGCCCCCCACCGGCGCGACTTCGGGCTCCGCCCTCGTCTTGCCGACTCCCCCTCAAGGGGGGAGTGATGCGCGGGAATAGCGGGGTGGGAATCTTTTCCCCTCGATTGCGTAACGGCTTGTGCGTAACGGCTTGATGGCGGCGGGCGGTTCTACTTGCCGGGGTTCTCTTCGCTC
>JAPPPX010000175.1 GCA_028817305.1 Gammaproteobacteria bacterium
GGATTCCCGCCCCTGTTCAAGCCAGGGGCAAGCTCTGCGCGGGAATGGCGAGGTGGGGGCGCAGGAATGGCGGAGTGGACTTTATTCGCTGGATGCCTGCGGGGTTTTTGCACGAACTGTTTCGCTGGAATGACACGGCGCGGGGCCCAAACGACATAACGCGAAAGAGGCCGGCGCCGTGCTACCATGGGTGGAGAAGAGGACGAGCCAGAAGAACGGGAACCGACCATGAATATGTTCACGCTCACTGCGATATCGGCGCTGGCCGTCGCGCTGGCCGTCGGCTGCGCCTGGCTTGCCTGGCGATGGATGGAGGCAAAGCTAAGGGCGGCCCGCGCCGGCGAGAGGGAGGCCGCGCTGACGGATACGTTGCGCGAGCGCGAATCCCGCATCGGCGAATTGGAAGCGAAGCTGCAAACGACGGAGGAGAAAGAGCACCGGCAGGCGGCCGCCATCGCTCAGCTTGAGACCCGGTTGCAAGATCAAGCCGCTCGCTTCAAAGAGCAAGGCGAATTCGAGCAGCGGATGAAGGACGCGGTCAAGATACTGTCGCAAGATGCGTTCCAGCGCCACAGCGACCGTCTCAGGGAAACCAACCGCGAGGAAATGGGGCACCTGCTGAACCCGCTGAAGAAGGACATCCGCGACTTCAAGGACTCGTTTGACACGCTCAAGACCGAGACCGTCCGCGAACGGCAAAACCTGCTGACCCAGTTCAACGCGATGAACGAGGCGGCGCTGAAAATCTCGAAGGAGGCGAACGACCTGACGCACGCGCTGAAAGGCGAAAAGCAGAAGCAGGGCGCCTGGGGCGAGAGCGTGCTCGAAACTATCCTGCAGAACTCGGGCCTGAGGGAGGGACACGAGTACAACCGGCAACAATCCGTCACCGGCGACGACGGCGGGCGCCTGCGCCCCGATGTCATCGTCCAGATGCCGGCTTCGCAGGAACGGGTCATCATTGACTCCAAGGTGTCGCTGACGGACTTTATCGAATACGTCAACGCAGACGATGAACACGCCCGCGAACAGGCATTGCAACATCACTTGCGGGCGGTGCGCCGGCACATCGCCGAACTCGGCGGCAAACGCTACCCGGCCGCCGCCGACTCCAAGCTCGACTTTGTCATCATGTTCATGCCGATCGAAGCGTCCTTCGCCGTCATCATGGAAAAGGACATGGCGATTACCGAGTACGCTATCAACAACCGCGTCATCCTGGCCACGCCGACGACGCTGCTGCTGGCGCTGCGCACCATCGCCAACCTGTGGCACGTGGAGAGACGCAACGTCAACGCCGAAGAGATCGCGCGCCGCGGCGGCGAGTTGTACAACAAGGTGGCGCTGTTCCTCGAATCCTTCGCCAGGATCGGCGAGCGCCTCGGCTCCGCCCGCGACGCCTACGACCAAGCCGCGAACCGGCTGAAAGACGGCAAGGGCAGCATCGTCCGCCAGACCGAGATGCTGCAAGAACTGGGCGTCAATCCGTCCAAGTCCATCCCGCGGGAATGGAGCGGGGACAGCCCGGAGAACGAGGAGACGCCCGCCCCGCAACCGGCGCGGCAGCTGCGGAAATAACCCCGCCTCGCGACTGTCTCAGGCAGAATACGCGGCGGCGACGCGCCGGCAACGCTGCGGAATTTTATCTATTTTTGCCACCGGCTGCAGCGTCTCCATCAGCGCCGCGACGCCTCTCTCTCCGATAGCGCTTCATCTGGTCCCAGCTCAGGAGCGGCCGGTAATGATCCGCGCACAGACATCGGCAAATTCCCTGACAATCTTGCCATGCCCTCATTCGCCCCTGGTCGCGCTCGCCTCGCGCAGGCGGCGGAGGGCTTCGCTGCCCCTGAGCAGATCGTTCTCCTCGGCGCGGTCCAGGGGCGTCTCGCCGGACTTGGATTTCGCGCCCGGATTCGCGCCGCGATCAAGCAGCAACACCACAATATCGGGGGCGCGGAGAGACCGCGATTCGGCTGCGAGCCACAACGGCGTAGCGCCGTGCCGCTGGGTGCGCGCCTCAAGCTCCGCGCCGCGGTCGAGCAGCAGCGCCACCACGGCGGGCGCATTGCCGGGCGCATTGCCCAGGAAGGGCGCATTGCCGATAGCGGCCAAATGTAACGGCGTGTAGCCGCTTGGGCTGCGCGCGTTGACGTCCGCGCCGCGATCCAGGAGCAGTTTCACTACCGCGGGCGTCTCGCGGCGCTCGGCGGCATGATGCAGCGGCGTCGTTCCGATGTTGTCCCTGGCCTCGACATTTGCCCCGCGCTCGAGCAACAGCGCCACCACGGCGGGCGACTCGTTCAGCCCCGCGGCCAGGTACAGCGGTGTGGCGCCGGAATCGTCGCCGCGGGCCTCGATATTCGCCCCGCGCTCGAGCAACAGCGCCGTCACCCCGGGCTCTTTGTTAAAGCCCGCGGCGAAGTGCAACGGCGTGGAGCCATACGCAGCGCGCGCCTCGATGTCCGCACCGCGCTCGAGCAGCAGCGCCACCACCTCGGGCACCGGGCTGTGGAATGCGGCGTGGTGTAGCGGCGTTGCGCCCTGGAACTCGTCCACGGCCTGGAGATCCGCGCCGCCGTCCAGCAGCGCCCGCACCTCGCCAGGCGTCGCCGTTGCCCAGAAATCGCCGTCCAGAAGTTTGTTGCCAGACGCCGCCGACACTGCCATTGCCAGGAGCAGGGCCGGGATTGCAAGGGCCGCGGCTCTAAACGGTATGGCAAAAGCGGCGTTGCCGCCGTCGCGGGCGCATTCGTCATGGGCGCGCATGGCGGATATTTTACATGGGAATCCCTTTGGGGAAGGGGGGTCGCAAAAACAGGCCCCGGCACGGGATCGGAGCGGGCATCGTGCTACCATCCATGGAATGCGCTTGCGTTCATTGCCATACCGGCGCCGGGCACAGAGATGGAAGGCGCAAGGCCCGGTGGCATGCGCCGGAACAAGAAATGCGGTCATCCATCCCTGCGCCTCGAATACCGCCGGCGCCGACGCGAGGCAGGGCGACAGCCTGTGGCGCCACGACATGAACGGCGCCCTGACCGCTGCGCCGCGCCGCCGCCCGCGGGCGCCGGGGCGACCGTGAGCGGCGCCGCGACCGACGCCCCCTGGCGGCTCCTGGAACGGGCGGAACGGCTGCACGACGCCACTGCGGTGGAACGCGCCCTGGAACGCATGGCTGACGGCTTGAACGCCGCGCTGGCCGACAGCGCGCCCCTGGTGCTGTGCCTCATGCACGGCGGACTGGTGCCTGCCGGCCTGCTGCTGCCCCGGCTGCGCTTCCCGCTGCAACTCGATTACCTGCACCTGGGGCGCTACCGGGGCGGCGTCCGCGGCGGCAGGCTGCAGTGGATGCGCCGCCCCGATGCCGCCGTGCGAGGGCGCACCGTGCTGTTGCTGGACGACATTCTAGACAAGGGGAATACCCTGGAGGCGGCAGTGCGGGAATGCCGCAAGCAGGGGGCGGCACGAGTATTGAGCGCCGTGTTGGTCAAAAAGCGCTGCCGGTCGCGGCTCGAAGCTGACTTCTACGGCCTGGAAGTGCCGGACCGGTACGTGGTGGGCTACGGCATGGACTATCGCGGCTACCTGCGCAATTGCCCCGGGATCTACATGTTGCCGCCAGAGACCCGATGAGCCGCGCAGCCGAGATCGCCGCGGTGATTGGCGGTTCCGGCCTGGAGGACCTGCAAGAATGGGTGCCGCTGGACGAGACGCTGCCGGAAACTCCCTACGGCCTGCCGTCGGCGCCTTTGTTGCGCGGCCGTTGCGCCGGCCGCGAAACGATCTTTCTGGCCCGGCACGGCCGGCCGCACCTCATCCCGCCGCATGAGATCAACTACCGGGCGAATCTGTGGGCACTGCGCGAGCAGGGCGCGACGCAGGTGATCGCGGTCAATGCGGTCGGCGGGATTGCGCCGCAGATGCGCCCCGGGCGCATCGTCATCCCCGATCAACTGATAGATTACACTTGGGGACGCGCCGCCAGCTTCTGGACGGCAGCGGAGGGGCCGCCTCTGCACGTGGACTTTACCCACCCGTACAGCGCGGCCCTGCGCCGGGAGTTGCTGGCGGCCGGACGCGCCGCCGACCTGCAACCGCACGACGGGGGCGCCTACGGCGCCACCCAGGGACCGCGCCTGGAAAGCGCCGCCGAGATCCGGCGTCTGCGCCGCGACGGCTGCGACATCGTCGGCATGACCGGCATGCCCGAGGCGGCGCTGGCGCGGGAATTGGAATTGCCCTATGCCTGTTGCGCGCTGGTAAGCAACTGGGCGGCCGGGTGCGCGAGCGCGCCGCCGAACATGGAGCGGATCCGCGCCCAGCTACAGGCGGCCATCGGCAAAGTGCAGCGCCTGCTAAAAGCGCTGTTCGCCGGCGCGGCGGCGGAGTAGGCGGGAGTAAGCGGCGCGGAGGGAATTCCCCTGCCCGCCGGCTCCGTTCCGCCGCCCTCTCCTGCCGACTGCCGGCGGCAAGAGTGCCCCGGCCCCGCCGGAAAGCCGCAAAGCCCGGATGCGGCGTTCAAATACGCTCCACCTGTACCAGGACTCCCAGCAGGGGATGGTCAAAGTAGTACAGGCGGTCCAGCAGTATCCGCCTGCTCTGCGACAAGCGCGCCCGGCCGCCGACCGATGCCTCCGCGCAGGGACGGTAGCTGAGTTCCAAGTCCAGGAACAGCCGGCCCGCGTCGCGCAGACGCACGGTTCCTGCCAGCAGGGACTGCCCTGCGGGGCCGGCCGTCGCGGCAGCCGCGGCCGGCGCCGCGTCCGGGGGAACGGCAGGAGGCGCAACGCCGGCACAAGGCAGGCCCGTGCCCGGCAAGCGCAGCGGTGCGGAACGCCGGTGACCGGGCTGACGCCAGGCCAGGTGCAATAAGGGCCGGTAGCCCGGGGCGCGTTCCAGGACCGAAAAGACGCCGTACAACCGGTAGTCGGCGCTGGCGAGCGGCGCGTAGCCGGCCGGCGCGGAGGACGCATCCCCTGGGGCTGCCTCCTCCTCGGGAAATCCGAAAAACGGCAGGGAGACACCGCCCTGCGGCTCCGGGCGGCGGTCGTCGGCCAGGAGTTCGCTTTCGGCAAGCGGGTACAGGGATTCGAATACGATCACCTCCAGCCGGTAGTCGGCAGCAGCGGCCGGCGGCAACAGCAGCAGCGCCAGCAACAGCAGCGGCGCAGAGCTCAGGCGGCCGGCGGCGGACACAGGCGGTCCAACAGATCGGAAAAACAATGCAGGCGCGCCCGCGGGCTGGACAGGTCGGTGGTGATGCGCAGCCGTTCCCCGTCGCCCGCCAAGCGGTAACGTTGCGGCTCCTGCTGCACCAACCGGATCAAGCGGGAAATATCCCCGGCGTCCGGGGCCCGGAAGGAGACGCTGCCGCCGACCCGGTTCAATTCGACCCGGCGCAGCCCCAGGGATTCGGCACGGCGGCGCAAGGAACCGATCCGCAACAGATTCTCGGCCGGCTCCGGCAACGTCCCGAAGCGATCGATCAATTCGGCGCGCAAGTTCGCCAGTTCGGCATCGTCCGCCGCCCCGGAGATGCGCTTGTAAAAGGCCAGGCGCAACTGAATGTCCGGCATATAGTCCTCCGGCAATAAAGCCGCCACCCGCAATTCCACCTCCGTGCCGCCCGGGGCGCGAAAGTCGGGCGGGGCGCCGCGGCCGCAACGCTGGTCGGCGACGGCGCCGCGCAGCAGTTCCATGTAAGAACCGTAACCGATCTGCGCGATGTGGCCGCTCTGTTCCTCCCCCAACAGGGCCCCGGCGCCGCGAATCTCCAGGTCGTGCACTGCCAGGGTGAAGCCGATCCCCAGCGAATCCAGAGATTCGATGGCCTCCAGCCGCCGCAAGGCGTCCCCCGGCAGAACCTTGCGCGGCGGAATCAGCATATAGGCGTAGGCGTTGTGATGCGAACGGCCTACCCGACCGCGCAACTGGTAGAGCTGCGCCAACCCCATGCGGTGCGCCCGGTCCACGATCAGGGTGTTGGCAGTGGGGACGTCTATGCCGTTCTCCACAATAGTGGTGCAGACCAATAGCTGAAACCGCCGGCGGTAAAAGTCCAACATGATGCGTTCCAGTTGCGCCTCGGGCAGCCTGCCGTGAGCGACCCGCAATTCGCAGTCCGGCACCAGGGCGGCGACGCGCTCCGCGGCCCTGTCAATGGTCTCGATTCGATTATGCACAAAATATATCTGTCCGCCGCGCCGCAACTCGCGCAGGATGGCCTCGCGCAGCAGGGAATCGTCCCACTCGCGGACCATGGTGCACACCGGCAGGCGGTGCGCGGGCGCAGTGGAGAGCACCGAGAACTCGCGGATGCCGGAGAGCGCCATGTCCAGCGTGCGCGGGATCGGCGTCGCCGTCAACGACAGGACGTCCGCGTCGGCGCGCACGGCCCGCAGGCGCTCCTTCTGGCGCACGCCGAAGCGGTGCTCTTCGTCCAGGATCACCAGCCCCAGCCGCCGGTAGCGCACGCGTTCCTGCAACAGTTTGTGCGTGCCGATTACGATGTCCACGGCGCCGTCCGCCAGACCGGCCAGGGTTTCGCGGGCGCCGGCGCCGCCGGAAAAGCGCGACAATCGGGCCACTCGCACCGGCCAATCGGCAAACCGGTCCCGGAAATTCCGGTAGTGTTGCTGCACCAGCAGCGTGGTGGGCGCCAGCACGGCGACCTGGCAGCCGTTGTCCACGGCGACGAAAGCGGCGCGCAGCGCCACCTCCGTCTTGCCGAAGCCGGAATCTCCGGCCAGCAACCGGTCCATGGGCCGCGGCTGCTGCATGTCGTCCAGCACCTTGGAGATGGCATCCTCCTGATCCGCCGTTTCCTCGAATGGGAACCCCCGGCAAAAGGCCGCGTAACGGTCGGTGTCCACCGTAAAGACACGGCCTGTGACGGCGGCGCGGCGGGCATGCTGGGCCAGCAGTTCGGCGGCGCTGTCGCGGATCTGACGCAGGGCACGGCCGCGCGCGCGCTGCCATTGCTTGCCGCCCAGCTTGTGCAACGGCGCATGTTCCGGATCCGCCCCGGTGTAGCGATGCAGCCGGTTCAACGAGGCGACCGACACATACAGGCGGTCGCCGCCGGCATATTCCAGGCAAATGAACTCGGCCGGCACTCCGTGCGGCTCCAACACGACCAAGCCCCGGTACCGCCCGACTCCGTAATCGTCGTGGACCACCGGCGTCATCTCGGCCAGGCCGTGCAGATCTTCTTCCGGCGCCACCCGCCGGGCGGCGCGGCGCGTCCGCCGCCGGCGGGCACGCTCCCCGAATAGCTGCCGCTCGCCGAGCACGGCAAGCGGCTGCGACTCCAGGCGCAGCCCGTGCTCCAGCGGCGCGACCAGAATGCCGAGGCGTTCGTCGCCGGCCAGGAACTGGTCCCACCCCTCGCGCTGCCGCGGCGGCGTGCCCGCCCGGGAGAGCAGCTCGGACAGTTCCGCCGCCATCCCCGGCGTGGCCGCGGCCAACAGTACGCGCCCGGGGAAGTCCGCCAGGAAGTTCCGCAACAGGGCCAGCGGCGGCCCGCCGCCAGCCGTGACCGGCACTGGCTCCGGGAGCCGGGTGCCGAAATTGACGGCGCCCTCCCGCGGCTCCCTGGCCATGGCCCGAAACTCGACCCGGGCCAGCCCATCGAGGCGAGCGGTCAATTCGTCCGGCGACAGAAACAGAGATTCCGGCGGCAACGGCGGAGAATCGCGCTCCCCGTCCCGGCGCGCCCGGTAACGGTCGCCGGCATCTTGCCAAAAGCGTTCGGCAGCCGCCAGAGCCTCCTCCTCGAATACCGCCAGCGTGTTGTCCGGCAGGTAATCCCACAGGCTGCCGAGACGCGGATGGAACAACGGCAAATAATACTGGATGCCGGCGGGCAGCCTGCCCTCGCCTACCTCCCGGTAGAGGCGGTAATCCAACGGGTTTCCGGAGAATGCCTGGCGCCACCGGGTCCGAAAGCCGGTACGCGCCCCCTCGTCCACGGGGAATTCGAGGCCCGGCAGGATGCGTAACGCGTCGGTGCGCCGCAGGGAGAGCTGAGTCTCCGGGTCGAAGAAACGCAGCGATTCGATCTCTTCGTCCAGCCACTCGATGCGGCAGGGGAATTCGGCCCCCATGGGGAATACGTCCACGATGGCGCCGCGCACCGCCGCCTCGCCCCGCTCCAACACTTGGGAAACGAAGCGGTAGCTGCCTCGTTCCAGCCGCTCCCGAAAGCGGGCCAGCGGCATCCGCCGGCCGCGCTCCAACAGCAAACTGCGAGACGCCACATAGCCGGACGGCGCCAGGCGGTGCGCCAGGGTGGCCGCCGGCACGATCACGATCCCGCGTTCCAGCGTCGGCAGCCGCGCCAGCGTCTCCAGGCGCCCGGACACGATATCGGCACAGGGGGAGAGGCAGTCGTAGGGCAGGGTCTCCCAGTCCGGAAAATTCAGCAGGGGCAGCTCCCTGCCAGCCAGGAAGAATCTCAATTCTTCGCGCAACCGGTCGGCCGTCAGCGGCGCCGCTGTCACCAGCAACAGCGGCCCGGGCGCGGCGCAGGCCGCCTGGGCGACAGCCAGGGCGACGGCGCTGCCATGCAGACCTCCCCAGAACAGCGCCTCCCCCGCCCGTGCCGGCAAGGGCGGGGCCAGCGGGCTACAGGCCTCCCCGGCGCCGCCGCTCACGATGCCCTGGCGACCCGCTCGACTTCGTCCGTCAGCCGCTCCAGCGCCGCCGCCGGGTCGGCGGCATGCAACAGGCCTCTCCCCACCACCAAGTAGTCGGCGCCGTTGCGTACTGCCTCGGCCGGCGTCGCCGCCCGGCGCTGGTCGTCCGCCGGCTGGGAGGCCGTGCGAATCCCCGGCGTCACCAGGCAAAAATCCGCGCCGCACCGCGCCCGCAGCGCGGGCGCCTCGCGCGCCGAACACACGACGCCGTCCAAACCGCCGTCGCGAGCAAGTTCCGCCAGGAGCAGCACCTGCTCCGATAGCGTCCGCTCCACCCCCAGGATACGCAACTCGGCCTCGTCCAGGCTGGTCAGGACGGTAACTGCCACCAGCAAGGGACGGCGGCCCTCCAGGTTCTCCAGAGACTCCCGCGCCGCGGCCAGCGCGCGCGGGCCGCTGGCCGCATGGACGTCAATCATCCATACCCCCATGTCTGCCGCCGCTCGGCACCCGGCCGCGACCACGGAGGGGATATCGTGCAATTTCAAGTCTAGAAACACTCGGAAGCCGTCCGCTGCCAGGCGCCCCAGCAACGGCGCGCCGGCACGGGCATACAGGGAGTGCCCCACCTTCAGGGCGCAGCGCCGCGGGTCCAACTGCCCGGCAAAACGAAGCGCATCGTCCGCCGCGGCAAAGTCCAGGGCGGCGATGATGCGCGGCGGCTCAGGCAATGCCTACACCCTGCAGCGGCTTGACCGTATTCCAATTGCGGCAGCGGGGGCACTGCCAGTGCAGGGTGCGTCCTACAAAGCCGCATTGCCAGCATTTGTAGGCAGGCGCCTCGCCAACCAGCCGGCGGGTGATCTCGCACACGGCCTGCAACCCCTCCCGGGTCGCCCCCCGCGCCAGCGCGCCCACGTACTCCAGCAACTGGTCAATCCCCTGGATCGAAGGCCGGCGCTTCAGTTCGCTGGACAGAAAACGGACCGCATGCTCCCGTTCTCCTTCCTCCGCCAACAACCGCACCAGAGCCAGCAGCACAGCCGGGCTGCCGCAACGTTCGTAATTGCCGCGCAGGTATTCGATGCACTCCCGCCGCTCTCCGAGCCGCTCGTAGCAGTCCAGCAACGGCGGTATCGCCTCCGGCAGGTAATCCGGGTCCTGCTGTTCGACCCGGTGCAGGACGGCCAGGGAGCGGCGGAATTCGCCCCGGTCGCGGTGCATCCGCATGACCAACAGGCTGGCGCGCACGCAACAAGGGTCAGATTCCAGCGCCCGCCGCAGGCAGTCCCACGCCTTCTCCTCCTGCCACCGTTCCAGGCAGACCTCGGCCCGCTCGCATTGAAACTGGGCGATCATAGGCCCCACATCCCTGCCAGTAGCGGCACCCAGACGACCAGCGGTGGCGATTGCCAGCTCCCAGTCCCGCTCCTGCTGATAGACCTCCAACAGACTGCCCAACCCCGAAGACAAATACTGCTCGCCGCTGTTTACGACCTCCTTGAAGATATTCTCGGCGCGGTCCAGCAAGCCCAGGCGCAGGTAGTCCATCCCCAGTTCCTGCATCGCCAGCACCCGCTGGCCATGCCCCAGGCGGGGCCGCGCAATCAGGCTCTGGTGAATGCGGATCGCGCGGTCCACCTCGCCGCGGCGGCGGAACAGGTTACCCAAGGCCAGGTGGGTGTCCACCGTGCCGGCATCGCTCTCCAGCATGCGGACAAAGACCTCGATGGCCTTGTCCTGCTGCTCGTTCAGCACGTAGTTCAGACCGCGGGAATACTCGGCAGAGAAGTCGCGCGGCGGCGGCGCCCGTTGCCCCGACTCAAGACGCGCCACCCACCATCCGGAGCCGGCAGCGACCGGCAACAGCAGCCAGAGCAGGTCCAGGGTCAAGATTCTTTGTCGGAAACAGGGGCGAAGCGCCGCCAGGCGGCAGGCGCCGCACCGACAGGTGCCCCCGGCGCCATCCCGGGCACCGCCCCGGGGATCACTTTGGAAGCCGCCCCGGGCGGCGTCGCGGCAGCCGCGCCCGACGGCGGCTCGCCGGGCAACTCCGGGCGCCGGGCCAATTGCCGGCTCAGGCGCCAGTTTTGCAACCGCAAGGCCGCGACGGTAAGGCCGCCGACCAACATGCTCAACAACGCCCCCACGATCAGGCCACCCAGGAACACAGCCGCCAGCGGCATCTCCGCCTGCCCCCAGTAGTAGTCCAGGGTAACCGGCTGCGCGTTCCGCCGCCCCCAGATCACGGTCACCAGCAACGCCCCCAGGAACAAGAGCAGGTAGAACATGCGCAACAGGAGACGGATCACAGCGGCCCCTCCCCCGCTCCGCCTCCGGCGGCGACATCGCGCCAACGGTACCGGGAGCCTAGAGAAAAAGGAACGGCCATCGCCAGCGGGAGTGCCGGGTCAAAAAGACGGGGGCACGGTGTCCACCCGCGCGCGCAGCAACTTGCCCGACTTGAAGTACGGCGTATGCTTGCCGGGCAGGGAAACGGTGGCGCCGGTCATCGGGTTGCGGCCGAGCCGCGGCCCGCGGTAATGCAGACAGAAGCTGCCGAAACCGCGGATCTCGATGCGCCGCCCGTTAGCCAGCGAAAGGGACAGGTATTCCAGCATGACCTTGACGGCAAGGTCCACGTCCTTGTGGCCGAGCTGCCTCTGCTTGCGCACCAGGCTCTGGATCAATTTCGACCGCGTCATGTCGCCGTTGTCCGCTTCCTGGCCGCCAGCCATCGTTACCGCGGGCACCGGCTTCATTTCTTCAACTGCCTCTTGAACAGTTCCCCAAGTTTGGCCACGATGCGCGGGTTCCCCGCGCTGTACTCCCGCACCGCGGCTTTTTCCTCGTCGCTCTTCTGCTCCCGCACGGATAGTTGGAGCGTGCGCCTCTTGCGGTCTATATGGGTCAATTTAGCCGTCAGGGTGTCGCCCACCTTGGCGATCTTGCGGGCATCCCGCACTTCCTCGTCCAGCGACAGGTCCGCCACCTTGACCTGGCCCGTTACGTCAGGGGCGAGCGCCAACTCGACCCCGCTTTCCTCTACCGTCTTCACTTCACCGCTGACCACGCTGCCTTTGGAGTGCTCGGCGATGTAAGCGGCGAAGGGATCCGGTTCCAGCTGCTTGATGCCCAGCGAAATCCGCTCCCGCTCCAGGTCCACCGCCAGCAACACCGCGTCGAAGTTCTCGCCGTGGCGGTTGTTGTACGCCTGCAAGCACTCCTCGTTGCGCCCCGTCCAGGAAAGGTCGGAGACATGCACCAAGCCGGCCAGCCCGCCATCCAGCCCCAGAAAAATCCCGAAATCGGTAATGGCCCGGAGTTTGCCCTGGAGCCGGTCGCCCTTCTTGTACTTATTGTTGAACTCCTGCCACGGGTTGGGACGGCATTGCTTCATGCCCAACGAGATGCGCCGCTTCTCTTCGCTAATGCCCAGCACCTCTACCTCCACTTCCTGGTCCATGTGCACCAATTTGCCAGGATGCGCGCTCTTGCGCGTCCAGTCCATCTCGGAAATATGCACCAGACCCTCCACGCCCTCCTCCAGTTCCACAAAGCAGCCGTAGTCCACGATGTTGGTCACCTTGCCGCGCAATCGCTTGCCCTGCGGATAGCGCTTGACCAGGTTGCTCCACGGGTCCTCCCGCATCTGCTTCAGCCCCAGCGAAATGCGGTTGCGTTCCCGGTCCACCTTGAGCAGTTTCACATCGTATTCGTCGCCGACAGCGACGGCATCGGAGGGGTTGCGCAACCGTTTCCAGGACATGTCGGTCACGTGCAAGAGGCCGTCAATCCCGCCGATGTCCAGGAAGGCGCCGTAATCCGTGAGGTTCTTGACCACGCCCTTGACCACCTCGCCTTCCTTAAGGGTCTCCATGACCGAACGCGCCTCCGTGGTGCGGCGCGATACCACGACGTTGTTATGGCGCCGCTCCAACTTGATGATCCGGAAATCCCATTCCTGAGCCCCCAGCTCCGAGAGTTCCCGACTGTGGGCGATGTCCAGCAGAGAGGCCGGAAGAAAAGCGCGCACACCCTCGATGCTGACGATAAACCCTCCCTTGACGCGATCGACGATATGGCCGCGGACATTGGCGCTCTCCCGGTACGCCTCCTCCAGGCGCCCCCAGACCCGTTGCCACTTTGCCTTTTCCCGCGACAGGCGGATCTGGCCGTGGCCGTTCTCTATAGAGTCCAGGGCCACCTCCACCTCGTCGCCGACGGCCACCTCCAGCTCGCCGCGCTCGTCCTGGAACTGTTCGATAGGAATACGGCCCTCGGACTTCAGCCGCACATCCACCATTACCATGTCGTCTCCGATCCGCTCCACCCGGCCGCTGACGATACTGCCGGGACGCAACCCGTCCGCCAGGCCGCTGCTCTCGAACAACTCCGCAAAACTCTCGCTCATATTACTGACATCGCCTCGTAAACCTCGCATTTTCCACTTTGTTTCCCCTCTACGGCAACCTTGGGCGCCCGAACCGTTCCGCCGCCAGACCCGCGCATCGTTTGAAGACTGCGTCCTCGTCCAGACCGGTAGTATCCACGACTACCGCATCGTCCGCCGGCCGCAACGGAGCGACGGTGCGACGGCTGTCCCGCTCGTCTCGCCGCGCGATCTCCGCAGTAAGGTGCCGCAAACTAACATTCATTCCCATGCTTTTCAACTGTTTACCGCGGCGGCGGGCGCGTTCCCCGGCGCTCGCAGTGAGAAAAAACTTCAGCGGCGCGTCCGGGAATACTACCGTCCCCATGTCGCGTCCGTCCGCCACCAGCCCCGGCCGGCGCCGCAACCGCAACTGCCGCGCCAGCAGGGCGCGGCGCACCGCGGGATGCGCAGCGACCCGCGACGCCTGGCGGGCGCAGTCTTCGCCGCGCAGCAATGCCCCCACGTCCTCGCCCGCCAGCAGCGCCTGTACGGCGCCGTCCCGCAGGCGCTGGCGAAACCGCGACCGCTCCGCCAGCCGGGCCAGCGCCTGCTCGTCGTCCAGCTCGATCCCGCGCCTTTGCGCCAGCAGCGCCGTGAGCCGGTACAGTACGCCGCTATCCAGGTAATGCCATCCCAGCCAGGACGCCAGGCGTATCCCCAGCGTTCCCTTGCCGGTCCCCACCGGGCCGTCCAGGGCGACTACCGGCGGCTTAGCCATCCGCCCCCGAGACGCCTTCGCGGCCCTCCCCGCTCCCCTCTCCAAGCGCATTCGCCCCCGCTCCCTCATCCCCCGCCACCCGCAGATCCGCGCCGGCCTGGCGCAGCAGATCCGCGAAGCCAGGGAAAGAAGTGGCCACCGGGCCGCAATCGGCAATCCGCACCGATCCCTCCGCGGCCAGTCCGGCAACCGCGAAAGACATGGCGATGCGGTGGTCTCCCCCGCTCGCCACCGACCCGCCCTGCAGCCGCCCGCCGCGCACGTCCATGCCGTCCCCGTCAACGACCACCTCGACACCCAGCGCCTGCAACCCCGCCGCGATGGCCGCGATGCGATCGCTTTCCTTAACCCGCAATTCGCCGGCGCCGCGCAGGCGCGTCCGGCCCCGCGCGCAAGCGGCGGCGACCATCAGCACCGGCAACTCGTCAATGGCCGGCGCCACCAGCGCGCGGGGGATGTCAATCCCCGTCAGGCCGGCGGCGGCGCGCACCGTCAGATCGGCCACCGGTTCGTCGCCGGCGCCCCACTCCGGGCTGCGCTCACGCAACTCCAGATCAGCCCCCATCGCCTCCAGGATCTCCAGCACCGCCCGCCGCGTCGGGTTGACCCCCACGCCTTCGAGCCGCAACTCGGAGCCGGGGACGATGCTCGCCGCCACCAATAAAAAAGCGGCGGAGGACAGGTCGCCCGGCACTTGCAACCGCGTCCCGCGCAATCCCCCGCCGCCGCTCAGGCGCAGTTCCAGGCCGGCGCGTTGCACCGGCCTCCCGAAGCGGCTCAACAACCGCTCGGTGTGGTCGCGGGTCGGCGCAGGTTCGCGCAAGCAGGTCTCCCCTTCCGCGCCCAGCCCCGCCAACAACAGGCAGGACTTCAGTTGCGCGCTGGCCACCGGCAGGCGGTAGGCAATGCCGCGCAGACGGGGGCCGGCAGCAATATGCAGCGGCAGCGTCCCAGCGGCAGAGGCGCACAGGCGCGCCCCCATGCGGCGCAACGGCACGATAACCCGCCGCATCGGGCGGCGGGAGAGGGAGGCGTCGCCCTTCAGGGTGGCGGAGAAGGGACGCCCGGAAAGCAATCCGGCGAATAACCGCGCCGAAGTGCCGGAATTGCCGAGTTCCAGGGCGGCGGCGGGCGGGCGCAGGCCATGCAGTCCGACGCCGCGCACCCGCACCTCCGCCCCCTGCGCGCGGATGCCCACCCCCAACGCCTCCAGCGCCTGCCAGGTAGCCGCCACGTCCTCGCTGCGCAACAGGCCGCGCAACGTCGTCTCGCCCTCCGCCACCGCCGCCAGGATCAGCGCCCGATGAGAGATGGACTTATCGCCCGGAATGCGCAGGCAACCGCGCAGAGGCCGCCCAGGCCGCACCAGGTAATCCAGTGGTGACGCGACCTTCAACCCTCGTCCCGCCGCTACGCCAGCCCGCTGTCCCGGAGATCCTTGGCGCGGCGGAAAAACTCATGCAGCCGCTCGCGGTCGCCGGCGCGCACTACCGCAGCCAGTCCCTGGAGGCGCTCCCCGAAGGACTCCAGGCTCGCCGCGATATGCCCGCGGTTTGCCAGGCAGATCTCCGCCCACAGGCGCGGGTTGCTGGAGGCGACCCGGGTAAAGCCGCGCAAGCCGCCGGCGGCGAGGCGCGACACCGTCTCGCCGCCATGCCGGGAGACCAGCTCGTCCACCAGGGTATAAGCCAACATGTGCGGCAGGTGGCTGGTAGCCGCCAGCAGGGCATCGTGCCGCCCCGGCTCCATCTCGATTACCTCCGCGGCGCCGGCCGCCCGCCATAAGGAGGCCACCCGTCGGCGCGCCTCCGGATCCGTCTCCGGCAAAGGCGTCAGGACCACGCGACAACCGCAAAAGAGCCCGGCATCCGCCGCCGCCACGCCGCTGTGCTCGGTGCCCGCGATCGGGTGTCCCGGCACGAAGCGCGGCAGGGCCGCGGCCAGGACCTGCCGCCCGCAACGCACCAGCGCCTCCTTCACGCTGCACACGTCTGTCAGCACCGCGCCGCCGTTCAAGGCCGCCGCCACCGGGGCCAGCAGTTCTTCGCAGGCCATCGGCGGCGCACCCAACACGACCATGTCGCCGCCCCGCACGGCATCCTCCACATCCCGGCTGGCATGGTCAATCATCCCGCGCGCCCGCGCCGTCTCCAGGGCAGCGGGATCGGGGTCCCAGGCGACGATGCGCGCTACGGCACCGGCACGGCGCAAGGCCAGGAGCAGGGAGCCGCCGATCAAACCGACGCCGAGAAGAACCAGTCGCATATTTGCCTGCGAGAAGAGCGCGCCGCCCCCGCGGCGCGCGGAGAACGGACTGTAAAAGATCGGGGAACATACCTCAAAGAAGCATCATGCCGAACCCGCTTTGGCGGTTCCAAGCCGTTACGCAATCGAAGGGAAGAAAAGCGGTTCTTAGGCACCGCTCCCCCCT
>JAPPPX010000141.1 GCA_028817305.1 Gammaproteobacteria bacterium
GAATACTTGTGCAGATACCCCTGGTCATCCTCGCAACCGAAAGTTTTGAAGGTCCCCCTGCCGTAGGCCGTCTTGTCTATGGGCGTTCCGGTAAAACCCACATAAGTGGCCCTGGGCAGCCCGGCCATCAGGAAGTTGCCCAGATCGCCGCCGGTGGTGCGGTGGGCCTCGTCAATGAACACATAGATATTCGAGCGCGTGTTGATGTCCGCCGACATATCCTGAAACTTGTGTATCGTCGTCACGACAAGGCCCCGGTAGTCCCTGCGCAGCAGCTCGTTCAGCCCGGCGATGCTGGCGGCGTGCCTCACATTGTCCCCCAAACCCAGGGCCGCCAGATTCCTGAGCATCTGATCTTCCAGTTCGTTGCGGTCAATCATTAGCAGAATAGTCGGCTTGCCCGCCTCGGGCGCACGGAACAGCAGATCCGCCGCCTTGATCATGGTAAAGGTCTTGCCGCTGCCCTGGGTGTGCCAGACGAGGCCGCGCGTACGCGACGGTTCCAGGGCGCGTTTCACAACTCGCTCCACCGCGCCGGTCTGGTGCTGGTGCAGGATATACTTGTGCAGCGCCTCGTCCTTCTCTGCGAAAACGATGTAATCCTTCAGGAAGGACAACACCCGCGGGATGTCGCAGAAACTTTTCAGCTTGGCCTCCAACCCGCCGACCCGCTCGCCCTTCCAGTTGAAAATATTCCGCCGTGCCGTGCTCCAGGCCACGCCGTAAGAAAAGCCGATGGCGTCGGTAACCGTGAAGAACTGCTCGGGGACGAAGAGCTCCGGCGTCTCGCGGTGGTAACGGCGTATCTGGTCCACGCCGAGGGCAATGGCCTCGCCCTTGGTCGCGTTCTTGCACTCGATCGCCAGCACCGGAATGCCGTTGACCAGGAAAACCACGTCCTCGCGGACACCGTGACGCCCATTGTGAAAGGCGAACTCCTCGGTGACCTCATAGACATTATTCGCGGGCTTGTCATAGTCAATCAGGATCAGATCGCGCTCGCGCCGCTCCTCGCCGTCGAAGTATTTGCCCCGGTTGCGCAGGTATTCGACGAACTCCCGGTTGCCGTAGATGTCGCTGTGCAGAGAGTGGAACGTGTTCAGCAGCGCTCCCCTGGCTTCCGCGTAACGCGGGTTGAACTCCCGCGCCTTGGCATCCAGCAGCTCGTCGAAGAAAAGCGAATTGTCCCCAGCGCCCTCCTGCGGCGTCGCGGTGGAGGCGGCCCCGCGCCGCCGCTCCGCCTCCGCCCGGGGCACAAACGTCCAGCCTATCTCCCGGGCGTACTCCAAGATGCGGCTTTGGACGGTTTTATGTTCGGTAGGGGCGGACATATCAATCAGGAGTCAGGGAATGCCCGATCAAATACATGCCCCACCGTCATTCTTGCCCACTGCCGTTCTTGTGCCTCACTGCCACTCTTGCGTTCCACTGCCATTCTTGTGCCCTACTGTCATCCTTGTGGTGTTTCCGCCATTCTTCCGGCTGCCCCCATTCCGCCATTCCTGCTTTTTTCCGCCATTCCTGTTTTTTCTGTCATTCCTGCTTTTTTTCTGTCATTCCGGCGAAAGCCGGAATCCCGCGCAAATAGAGCGCGGAACGCGCACATTCGCGCGATGGCGGCGGCAGGCGGCGGCGCGAGTTTATGTCTGTCTGCCGCGCCCTCGCTCCATCCTAAAGGAGCGCGAAGCGCGCGCTTTACATGCTGGATTCCCGCCCCTGTTCCAGCCAGGGGCAAGCTCTGCGCGGGAATGGCGAGGTGGGGGCATGGGAATGGCAGAGTAGGCTTTATTCGCTGGATGCCCATAGGGTTTTTACACAGACTGCTTCGCGGGAATTGCGGGGTAGGCACTTGCTCATTGTTTGGAATTTCCTCAGGAGCCAGGAAACCTCTGAACGAGATTCTTTTGTTTCATGGTGGAATAATCGAGCCCGAGAGAAATTCTATACAATATAGCCTCAAAGGGAACGCAAAGTAGCATCCTTAAACAAGCGAGGTTAAAGCAATGAAGTACTTGGTTGTCATAGAAAGAACAAGCACGGGGTATTCAGCCTATTCGCCAGATATTGCCGGGTGTATCGCCACTGGAGCAAACAAAAACGAAGTTGAAAAAAACATGCAGGAAGCGATTGAGTTCCATTTGGAAGGACTGGTGCTGGAAAAACAAGCCATACCCCGGCCGCATAGTTACTCCAGTTATCTGGAAGTAAGTGCCTGACAAAGTGCCTAGGTGGACGGCGAAAGCTGCCGTCGAGTTTTATCTTCAAGGGCAATTAAATCCATCTTATTATTCTTTGCACAGGCTCATTCTAAGATGCTGCTTTGGGGCAATTTTTTGTTCGAGGGGGGCATATAGATGAATTTATCTTAGCTTTTAGGAACACCCTGGCGTCTCCAAGCATCCAGAACTGCTGTGACATTCAGGTCAGCTGGTTCTTGTTGCCATGCTGAATAAAACGATGTGTCGTCACTTTGAGGGGCGGGCTCTGGGGGATCAATTTTGATACGTGTCGGCATCATGACGGAATCACCAAGCAGAATGCACTCTCCCCGCCGAAGCGTTGAAAACATACTTGTTATTCCCCGGACAGAATCAGGCAAGAGATTTCTCACATAACTCTGATCATCCGGATTGGAGATTCTTAAACAGAGAAACGAGTTACACTGAGACAAAATAGTAGCTGATACTTCCCGAGGACGTTGACTAATAACCGTCAGGCTAATCCCGTACTTTCGCCCTTCCTTAGCAATGCGCTCGGCCGATTCACAAGACGACTTTGCGTCGGAGTCGTTTTCGTTAAGATAAATATGCGCCTCGTCTGCCAATACAGCAATAGGATACGATGTTCCCTTAAGCCGACGGTGCCAATAAGCAAAATCGAACAGGCATCGAAGTATCAACGAAATCATAGAGTTTCGGACATCGAAAGGGATCGGGCTTAAGTCAATAATTACAACTTTCCTTCTATCCTCAATCCGTTCCCCCAAAAGCTTCCTGAATAAATCTTCCATTGATGCACTGGTAGTGTAGGTCTTTGGTTGGAAAATCAAGTCGTAGCGCCGGTCATTAAGGCGTGAATCAACTCGCATCAATAACCGTGTAAACTGGCCATAAAGTGGTCCCTGCTTAGGTTTCCTGTTTGTGCCAGGGACCATATCCGTGTCAAGCTGACGAAATTCTTCGATGATATATTTAAAGTCGAAGTAAACCGGAGTATCAATTGTTATTCGATCAAGACCGAGATTCTGATTTTCAGAATGTTGGTCCTTAGCATTTTGCAATAATTCCTTAAATTTCGCGATTTGATTAGGAGCGGCAGACTCACTTCGATCAACCATCAATCCAAGGAGCTCTTCACTGTTCATCAGCCAATACGGTAGCTCGATATCGGCTCCTGAGATCACATCAGCCTCACTGCCGAATGCCGCAGCATATTCGCCGTGAAGATCAAAAAGCACTGTGGTTGCTTGAGGGAAATAGGCAATTTTTTGAAGGAAAGAAGCTACTGCCCAGGATTTACCACCTCCCGTCTGTCCAAGAATCGCACTGTGACGAGACAAGAACGCATCCAAGTTAATGGTAGCCTGTTGGTCAGGAATGAGCGATAAGTGCCCTAACGAAAAATTTCCCTCCGCATACTGATTGTAAATGCTATTGATCGTCTCTGGCAAAACAGCGCAAGCATCAGAGTTTACAGTGGGCAGTACATCAGTTCCCCGTTCAAAAGTTCTACCAGAATCTAAGATGCCAACAGGAACAGCCGAAATTATTCGCTTCTGTCCTTCGACAATCGCCTGGCCTTCGGCTTCTGCAGACCGAATTTCTGATTGACTAGGTATGCTCTCCCTCATATCAACAGTTGTAATCACTGCCAAAAGTTGCCCAGAGGGCACTCTTACAGAAACAAATGTTCCCGGCTGTCCAATCAATAAGGGTGTCGGACCTATTGGAGTATGAGTATTGATGAGCATTGTGGATGGAACACCTTCTTCTATTCCATCAACATTCGTGTGATCAATAAGAGAGATCCATATAAATTCCCCTGAAACGCCGATAACTTTCCCGATTTTGTAGTCATCCATAAGTCTTTTCTCCTGCTTTTCTACGGTTCCAAAAACTTGACCAAATTGCTGAATTTCCAAAGATTGCCACTCTCTTCTGTGATCGAGCCACCTACGAAACAACTCTTCGGAAAACCTGCCTGAAATGAAGGGAATTCCTTCAATTCTCTGAGATTTTCAGATTCCTCTTTACACATTGCAATCATACGGATTGACCTGTCTTGTAACTTTGGGAAGATGAGTTGATCATTGATATGCTTATCCCGAAAGCTAAACCCGCAGGTAACAATGTATTTACAGCGTGAACCAAGTATTCGCGCCGCTCGCGTGAAAAGCTGATCGAAAGGATCGGCCACTGTATCCATAACCTTTTCACGACGTGGCATTACCATAACTCTCTCGGACATTTTTCCAGAAAGATCAAGCCCGCTTTCGATAACACGACCGTTATCCTTTAGCCACGAAACTGAGCCATGTAGTTTAATGAGATTAACGTGAAGCTCCCGTCTCCTAGTGAATCGCCCCTGTCTTTCCAAGCCTCTCCCTAAGTCAAACACTTCTGGATTGAACCAACGCTTTATAGGCCCTTCGAAACCGGTTTCCATGCGGATCCCAGCTACCTCACATGCTGCAAGTTCAAATAGTATATCGTAGTTCGTGGTGAAAATTGTGACAACTGGAGCATATCCGGAAGACCGGATCTTAAGCGCTCTGAGGAATCGAACATGGTGATCCAGGTTTGGCGAAGCTACCGACATGATCTTTTTGACAATCTGCCCCCGTATCTCTCCTTCGAGATCCATATACATACACCTATGTATCGAAGCATATTCTGCAACTAGGTCGCATAGGACTTCGATATTTGGTTCCCCACTTCCCTTGTCATAAGGACAGCTTTTTTCCTTAAGGATTTTATCTAATATCGCTCTAGAATTGCGTGAAAGCCCGGATACTACAGATTTAGTAAGATCTTCCATAAGAGGATACCCAGCTTCCTTTGACGTTCCCGCTCCAAATAGAAATCCAACTTGGTTCAGCCCATTTTCAATCCCTGGCAACAATTGAGACGGCGTAAAACTCATGGGGTCTCCTTAATTTTGGGAGCTTCAAAACCATGAATGCAAGTCCTAGCGGTCATCAAACTATGAAGAAAGGTCCGGAAAAGATCCTGGATTATCATTCTCTTGGATTCTGCCACGATGAGTTTTTGTTCAACTGTATCAATCATGCTTGCTATATCTCGTTGTTCGTCCATTACAGGCTTGGGAACCTTTCTCTCTTGTAGCATCTTAAAATGGCGGTTGTAGCCACGGCTTGGCAGGTCAAGTAAGTCTAGGGCATAGAAGAAGTACTTCGGTTCGAAAAGCTCCAAATCAGGCTTAAGGACTTTCGTCCCATCCGCACCGATAACAAATGGGAAATCCACGAATTTGAAACGGCGTGTGTGATCACCAAAAATTATGAGCGGTAGATCAAAGTCTATCAATCTGTCCGACTCATCGGTGTATCCGGACACCAATAACTGTCCTTGATCAACAACTGGATACTGCCCAGAATCGGCGATTGCCTTTGAAGGAATCTGGTTTTGCCGCCCAACTTGAGATCTCACTAAAGAATCAGGAATTGAGCAAATCTCCCAACTCTCCGGAATAAGTCCGATCTCAGTCTCTTTCCGAGGTTCGCCACGAGTGCCCTCGGTAAAGAGCTTGTGCATGAGCACCTTTTTCAGTTCAGTGGTAGTCTGAATGATGTTCTCCTGTGCTTCAATCGCCCGCTGTACTGTTGAAAGCACATGCGCGATCTTCTTTTGCTCGGTGAGACTAATTCCAGCCTTGTTGATTAGAAGATTACTTAACTGTGATTTGTTAATTGCTTTGAAAATTACTCCCGTACCTAAGCTGTCAATATAGGACTCTATCTTTTTCAAGTAGAAGTAGAGGAAATCACGATTGATACCCCTTGGACGGATTGCAGCAATCCCGCGTCCGATACATGAGCGCTCGGCGCATAAATTTGTAGCCCCCACTGGGGCACGAACAGATATAAGAATATCACCTGCCTCTGCAATCTTTTTGGGGGCAGTGCAGAATTTCTTTGGAGTAGGATACATCGTACCAAACTCCGACTTTCCCTGATAAAACGGTAAGCCTTCACCAACATCGTTGTAACTGGCTGATGAAGGTGACTGCCCCATCACCAAATCCGAAACTTCTGAAAGCCTCACTCCCGCGCTCATCCCTTGGCTTTCTCCAACCGCTTTAGCTTGGCCAAGCCCTTTGCCGTAAGCCTATATTTCTGGAGACGGCTAGTGGGCTTGTCCGGAATGGTACGCTCAAGCCACCCCTGGTTGAGAAGAATATCAAGATAATTACGTTGAAAAGTCTCACGATGTTTGATTCCAACCGTCTCTTGTATCTCTAGACTCTTAAGGGGTTCTCTCTGGCAGGCCGTCAAAACCCGCATAACCCACAGATCGACTTGTCCGGCACCCTGTCCGGTGACTTGTCCGGTGACTTGTCCGGCGACCTGTCCGGCGACCTGTCCGGCGACCTGTCCGGCGGCTTGGTCCCGACTTGGTCCCGACTTGGTCCCGGCTGGATTCTTCGCGGTCCCAATGCCTGAAAACTTGTTCGCAAGTTTGCTGCCGTCAGGTCGCCGAATTGTGGCAACAAACCCGTCGGTGAGAGTAAATTCCGGATCGGAAAGTCCGGCCTCCTGGCAGCGGGCAATCATGTCGCGGGTACCGGTGCCCATGCGCTCAATGTATTTGGTCAGGTACAGCGGCTCGGCAAGCAAAGGATTGCCGGGGATGGAACTGTGGGGTTCGAGAAGCTTTGCCAAAGTGAGCGCGGGCGGGAGAGTACCGGGATTCCAGACTTCGAGCCGGTCGCTAAAGAGCATCACCTGAACGCTGCCGTTGCTGTTGTAATCGCGGTGGACAACGGCATTGACGATGGCCTCGGCCACAACCTCGCGCGGGATTTCGTATTCGACCGGGGCTTGCGGACCATGTTCACGGGTACCGACGCTAAGGTTGATTTTGGACATAACAAAGTCAATCGCCTGATCTACGAGTTCGAAGGCGGTGCCCTTGTAAACCTGATGGGAGGGAATGGGCTTGGCAACTCTGGTACCGTGGAAGTGAGCGCATTTGACCTCGGAGGACAACGTGAAGCGTTGCGGGCATTTTCCGAATAGCAGGATGGCGGCATTGGTGGGTGTGCTGCCGTTAAGCAAGTTAAGGTGAGTAAGCACTTCCTTGATTTCAGACTCCGCTGCAAGCGGGAAATTGCGAGCCTTGCGGGCGCGCCGGACGAAACGGACGATGGCTTCCGGCTCGAGATCGTCGAGGCTTGCTTTGCGGGCGGCACGGGCGCCCCAGGAGGTGTCGTTGATTACGCCTATGGATTCCAAATGGTCAATCAGACTGGCATAAACAGCCGATTGCAACTCGGCATAATTCTCGAAACGGCGGCGAATTAACTGGCTGTCGCATTTACGAATCAATTTTTTCATTTTCGGGTGCCTGCCGTCGTCGGTCGCGCCTTTGACGAAAATCAGGCGGGTTTTTTCGAGACGGGTGGCCTCGTTGAATTCGATATGGGTAGGCGAGAGGCCCTCCCCGTTCTCCTTGCCGTATTCATTGCCGAAAAGACCGAGATAAAGATCGCACTTGTTGACTTCGTCAAGATAGACGGCATCGGGACGACGGTCCGAAGCGGGTACATCGCGCTCGAAAAGAAAGGTTTCATAATGACGCGACAGCATCCGGTCGCCAGCAAGGTATTCTCCCAGGCTTTTGCGCTCCCGGGCAAATTCTTTTTGCGCGCTGCTGATGAAGATTCGTTGTTTCATGTTTCGATGCCCAACCGGGCCAGAACCTTCTTCAGCGCCGCATTGCTCCGGCGCGCCTCCGCCTCCGCAACTTTCAACTCCGCCACGATCTCCGCGACAGGCCGGTAGGTTTCGGCTTCGGCGGTATGGATGTAGCGCGACGGGGAAATATTGTAGTCGTTTTTAACGACCTCGGCCTTTTCTACAATGCGGCTGAATTTCTCTTCTTCTTTCCAGCGCAGAAAGGCGGCGGCAATCCGTTCGATGCCGTCCTCGGGGATGTAGTTCTTGGGGTCGCCCTTGGCGAATACCTGCGAGGCGTTGACCAGAAACAGCCGGTCGCGCCGCTTTTGCGGTTTGGCTCTGTCGAGAAACAGGAGGATGCCGGGAGCGGTGGTGTTGTAGAATAGATTTTCCGGCAGATAGACCACACCCTCAATGAGGTCTCTTTCCACGAACCACTTGCGGATTTCCTTTTCCTTGTTCTTGCCCGCGTTGCCGCTGCCCCGGCTGGCGGCGCCGGTATCGAGCACGATGGCGGCCCGGCCCTTTGCCTCGAGCGAGGCGGCCATATGCTGCACCCAGCCCCAATCCGCCGATGACTTGCCGGGAAAGCCCGCGCCCTGCGGGAAACGCCCCAGTTCGTCGTTGTCGTAGTCCTGTTCGGCGAAGGCATCCTGATTCCACATCGGGTTGGCTACCACCCGGTCAAAGCTGCGGAGTTTGCCGCCATCCCGGAACCTGGGATTGCGGAAGGTGTCGCCGATTTCGATCTTGCCCTCCATGTCGTGGATAATCATGTTCATGTTGGCCATGGCCCAGGTGTCGGGGGCGGATTCCTGGCCGAAGAGTTGGATCGGCGCCTGTTCGGCTTGCCTGCCCTTCGATTTTTCTTTGATCGCCAGCCTGCACTTGATCAACAGGCCCGCCGAGCCGCAACAGGGGTCGTATATGGTCATACCGGGCTTGGGATTCATGATCTTCGCCATGACCATGCCGACTTCCCGGGGCGTGTAGAATTCCCCGGCGGACTTGCCCGCGCCTTCGGCGAATTTGCCGATCAGGTATTCGTAGCTGCGGCCGATGATGTCCGGCTCCACATCGTCCAAACCCAGCCGCTTCTCGGAGATTTTCTCGATCAGGCCGGAAAGGCGGTCGTCGGAGATGTCGCGCTGGCCGTGGGTGGTGGCGTTGAAGTCCATCCGGTCAATAATCCCCTCCAGCAGCGGGTTGGCTTCGGCGATCCCGCGCAGATGGGAGGTAAGCCGCTCGCCGATCTTGTCTGCCAGGCCGCGGACCACCGACCAGACCTCCGCCTCCGGGTCGTCCGGCTTCAGCGGCAGGTAGAAGCGCACCAACTGGTGGTCCCTGGCAACCAATCCGAAGGCCCTTTTGCGCGAACCGACGCCCTCGGCAATCCGGTTCACTTCGTCGTCGAACACATCGCACAGCCGCTTGGCGAAGATCAGCGGCAGGATGAAGTCTTTGTATTTGGGCGCTTCCTGCGCCCCGCGGATGCTGCAAGCCGCGTCCCAGATCCAGGATTCAAGCGACTTATCCGCTCTTGCCTTGCCGGGCATTGGCTTGCTCGGTTTCCCCTTTCGCAAACCGTCGGCCGCGCTTGCGCTGCGGGGTTTCGTCGGGTTTCGGCGGACTTTACGGGCTCGCATACGCGAATAGTACCCGCATACGGGCGCCGGAGGGAACGCGGAGCCTTGCCCAATGGCACATGCGCTTGAACGAGGGCCGCGATGCCAACGGGAAATGAGCCTCAAATGGCTATTCCTCCATCCCCGGCCTTTTTGCCGTCGGGAGATGGGGGCCGGCATTGGGCATTGGTATAATGCCGCGGCCGCTTTACTGGAAATGTCAGGATGAAGAGACGGTTCATGGAAAACAGGCCCGGCAGCAGGTCCGGCAGTATTGGCCGGAGACTGAAACGCATCGGTCTTTTGTCGTGTAGCGTGGTTCTGTTGTCGGCAGCAACCCAGGGCCCGCGGGCGACAGAGGAGTTCCCTGCCGTGGCCAAAGAAGGTTACTACGAAGGCGTGGTCGCATTGCCTGATCCCGGCAATTTCTGGACGGGCATGAAAATCACCGATGAGCCATGCTTTGCGCGCGTGCGCAAACATGAACCCGGTTCTCTTTCCGTCGAGTCCAATTTCAGCGAGGAGGAGGTGATTGTCCGCACCGACAACATGCCCGGCGAGTCTTTCTACATGGGCCGGTTTGGCGACAACCAGGCGCTGGTGCTGCAACTCCAACCGCCATTGGGCACAGCGGTCTCGATGACGCACACAAGCTTCGACAAGAATGGCGTACTCAACTACGGCGGGAAAGGCAAGGGAAGTTTTACGCGGGAGTGCATCATGTAGCCTCTGCGAAATTGGATGAGGGCATTCGGCTGATTTTCCAAACTTCTTTTTCCCGGAACGCCGCGATGGTCTGGCGGCGGGCGGCGTTGGTCACCGCCGGGGCCGACAATTTGTTTTGCCTGATGTAATCCGACAAGGGGATGATGTCCGCTCCCCTCAGATAAGCGATGCGCTTGTGCAGCGACTCCAGCAACGCCAAAGCCAGGATTCTTGCCATGGGTTTTGTCCGCGCTCTGTCGTTGTAATCGCGGAACGCCTGGTAGTAAGCGCGCTTCTCCTTGTTGCGAATGATTACGCGCGGAAAATCCAGCGCCAGCAACTGAAAGTTAATCGCCACCCGCCCCATGCGGCCGTTGCCGTCGCAAAACGGATGGATGGATTCAAAGTCCAAATGGAACCTGGCGATTTTATCCAGAAAATAACCGTCCATATCGTTTGAATAAACAAAGAGAATCTCTTCAATCATGCGCTCTACATGTTCCGGCGCCGGCGCAATGTGCGCGCCCACCCTCACAAACTCGCCCTGCCGCCGAAAACGTCCGGCGATGGAGTCGTCAATCCCGCCCATAAGCATTTGGTGCAGAAGCAGCAAAAAACCTTTGTCTAGCGTTTCGGTTTTGGCCTTGCTGCGTTTATAGGCGATGACCCGAGCCAGGTTTTTTGCCTCGAATACTTCGCGCACCGACACAGCGCGGGACAATTCCATCTCCAGCAGGATTTTCTCGGTTTCCCCAAGCGTCAGCGTGGAGTTTTCTATGGCGTTGGAGTTATAGACGTTTTCCGGCGTCTCCGCTTCGTCAACCAAAGACAAGAGGGACTCCTTGCCTGGTTTCAAGGCGGCGTATTCTGTCCGCAGGGCTTTGATTCTTCGTTTGACGGGCTGGGAAGTCGCCATTGCCCGGATTATATGCATTCACGGAAATACATCAATATTCCGTGAATTAGCGCATAAAATCGGCTTTATTCACGCCTAAAGAAGGAATTAGGAATGTTCAATTAGGAATTGGGAATTGGGAAGAAGATGTCTCAACTCCTAATTCTCTTTTCTTAATTCCTAATTGTACATTCCTAATTCCTAATTTCTTCTCAGCCCAGCTTCCAGCTGCGCAGGATGCGGTAGCGGGCGCCGCCCTGCGGCTCGGAGGCCGCCAGTACGAAGGAGCGCGCCCGCCAGCGGATCGGGACGACTTCGGGGGGATTGCGGGGCGAGGCGCCCCAACGGCACAGGGTGACGTGCGGCGCGTAGGGGCGCGTCTCCGTCGCCAGGCCGCAATCGGCGGCGGCGCGGCGCAGGCGCTCGGCGAGTTCCAGCAGCGGCGCGGGGGGACTGGAGGGGGCCAGCCACAGGATGCGGGGGCGCGGCCAGTATCCCAGCCGGTCCAGCGTCAGCGCGAAGGGCGCGACGACCGGGGCGGCGGCGCCGGCCCCGGCGCAGACGCAGGACTCGGCCTCGGGCGGGATGCGCCCCAGGAACAGCAGCGTGAGGTGCAGGTCGGCGGCGGCGGCGAGGCGGGCGGGACGACGGGACGGCAGCCGGCGCTGCAAGGCGCACAGGCGCTTGCCGACGGCGGCGCCCGGCCAGAGGGCGAAGAACAGACGGCGACCGCCGCCGCCTTCGTGCCGCTGCCGCGTCATGCGCGGCGCAGCCGGCGGCATGTGCCGCGCCAGGTACGGCGCCCATACGCGGCGTACGGGGCCGCCGCCGTCACGAGGCCAGCAATCGCAGCAGTTCCTCCAGCGCGTAGCGGCATGTCTGGAGGCGCACCGCGGCGCGGTCGCCGGCGAAGCGTTTGCGCTCCGCGCGGGGCGCCGCCCTCGGCAGCTGCCAGGCCAGGCATACGGCGCCCACGGGATTGGCGGCAGTGCCGCCCGCGGGTCCCGCGACGCCGGTGACGGCGACCGCGACCTGGGCGCGGCTGTGCCGCAGGGCGCCCTCCGTCATGGCGCGCGCGGTCTCCACGCTGACCGCGCCCCGGCGTTGCAGGAGTTCCGCGGGCACGTCCAGGAGCTCGCGCTTGGCGGCGTCGGAGTAGGTCACGAAGCCGCGCTCGAACCACTGCGAACTGCCGGGCACCGAGGTGATGACGAAGGACAGGCCGCCGCCGGTGCAGGACTCGGCGGTGACCAGCAGCAGGTCCCGTTGCCGCAACTGCCGCCCCAGCCGCGCGGCCAACTCCGTCAGCGCGGCAAATTCCGGGGGCGCCATTGCCATGCCGTATTCTTCCCTTGCTAGCAACTACGAAATTCGCTGAGCCGGGTACAGTCAATCATCCGGTTTAGCGTATCCGCCGTAAAAACTTTGCCCCTGGTCGCAACGATCATCTTCATCATGTCCTCCCGGCGACCCTTGAAGCCGCGGCCGCCGATACAGGCTATGACTTCGTATTTCGGGTTCCCTCCCGAACCGGCAGCACGACTCAATGCCTCCAAATGTTGAACGCGCGTAACCTTATCGCGGGCCGTTCCGTCATCCTCGGTGATCTTCGCTTCGATAATGACCTGCGGGTTGAATTCGCTGGGAACGATAAAGTCCGGTGCCTGATCGAATCCCTCAATTCGCTCTGCACGCTTTGTCTTACGATAGCTGACCCCGGCTCCGGAAAGAACATCTTCAATTGCCGCTTCCAATGCGCCGCCAATCCGTTCGCTTACAGAGTCCCGATGTGCGGCAAACGGCCTGCCAAGGAATCTCTCATACAGCAGCATGGAGTAGGGGACGCCAAGCCTGGCCAGATTCTGGATGCCTGCGATACCGTACCTCGTATCGGCCTTGTCCAGGCGGTGCAATCGGTCGCCGGCCACATCAGGAATGCCAGCTGCCAGCAATTGACAAGCGGTTTTCACCAACGCCTTGAGCCGTTCTTTTGTGCTGTCATTGATGTTGATCGTCTTTTCCGGGGCCATTCGCGCTTTTCGATCCAGCGACCGCGCGGTGCCTTGGGAGACTTCGATGCCGGTTGTCCGTGTAGCGACATAACCCCATTCGGAAGGCGTGAAGCCAAGCATGGAACGCAGCACCGCTATCGAAATCGGCTCGGAAACCGTAACGGGAAACACCTTCTCCGGATCAAGGTGCGAAAAGCCTGCAGTGGCAGTCTTCAGCGCCTCGTAGCCACGCTCGAATACGGAATACTCAATAAACCCAGCCCCTTTGGGCAAAACAAGAAATTCCGATCTCAGACAGGAGAATACCGCATCAATATAGCTATCGGGATTTTTGCGTATCTCGTCGAGAGAGGTTTCAAAAGGAAACGCCGGCATATTCAGCCCCATGCTCCCCGGCTTTTTCATGCGCCGCAAACAACGGCATATCCTCCGCTTTGGCGTCTCGCGCCAGACACTTTTGCACCGCAATCTCTCCTCCGAATTGCCGCAGCCAATCCGCAATTCTTGCGATGCGCGTCGTCACCGGTCCGCTTTTCCTCCACCCGCGGCGCAAGGACCAAATTGCCAGCCGGATTAAATGGCCATAGGCGACACACTTGATGTCCCCGGGAGCAGGCTTTACGTTTCCAGCCATAAGACGCGCCAGGTCTTGCTGCACTATGTGCGCGACCTCGTCTGGAGTTTCCGCCAACCACTGTTGCCGCATCGTTCCGGTTTTCCGGCATACGAATACGGTGTCTATAATTGAGGAGCCCGTCCCGTTAATGTGTATAGAGGCGCTCATTTCCGCCGGACAGGGGAGTGACGCCGAACAGGTCAATCCTGCATCAAGAACCGCTACCGCCACTGGATAATATGCCTCAATGCGATTGTGGTGGTAGGTAAATACCAGAGGTGCACCGGGTTTCAGCGCCCCGGCCATGCGCCGAAAAACAGAGGAAAGCCCCTGTGCAAAGTGATCGAGCCCACGGCCCATGTTCACGTTGCCTGTTAACTCATCAGGCGTGCGGGTGGAAGCGACCCGAAACGCAGGCTCATGTCGGCCCACCAGTTTCCTTAACCAAACATAACAAAAATCTATGAGTTCGGCATACTGAACGTTGCCAAAATAGGGAGGATCGGTAAATACGGCGTCCAAGGAAGCAGCCGGCAGTCTGGCGGATGCCGCGTCCCGACATGAGAGAGCGATCATGCGCGTGGGGCGGGAGCTGTCCCCGTTAAGCTGCTCGCCGATCCATTCCCCAGGGACGGAAACGATTGTCTTTGATCGGTGCCGATACCGTATTTCAAAAGGATGTTCGCAATAGGATTTTGCTTTGTTGAACTTCTCGATCATGTTGGCCCATCCGCCACTACCCACACAAGTATTGCGCCCTGGCTCCATGATCCCGAGAAAATTCGATTCGCATTGAATCAGCCCTGCCGGAAACCCATGAACGGAAAAAATATCCAGTGACTTCAGTGCCCTCGTGTCGTAACGGCACAGCATGTTCTGGTAGCGGAGCAATTCGGAAAAATTGGTGGCCAACGCATTGCGGATGCGTTCGTTGCCGGTTTTTGCAATGAACCTTGCGGACAGTTCCAGTCCAAGGAGTTGGCGGCTGTTAAACATTTCTCGGTACCGGCGGTAGCCCCAACGGTACAAACGATCTGTTTCGTCACCGCTTGGAATCCTTTCGTCCGGAACATACCCCGGCCGCATCCCCGACCAACGCCTTTCAACCTCGACAATCCCCGCCATATCCTGCTCATCGGGTTTCTTGAAAAATCTCCCGGCGTGGAGCGGCTTACATCTCGGACAATAGTATTCTATTGCAAACAGGCGGTGTTCCGGAACACCGGAATTCGCATCGGGATAACGATTTTCGAAACCGCATGCCGAACACCGACAACGACCGCGCTTGGCGGGACTATTCGAGAGCAATTCCGCGGCGCAATCGTTGCAGCGGCCCGGGGCCTTCCGGTCTCCCGTTTCAGTCAGCCCTCTGCAAACCGGACAAATAAAAACGTTTCGGGGATGCCGGACATCCGCGGCAAGAAGGTAGCCGGGAAACAGGTCTAAATTCTTTCCGCATTCGTTACATGGCTTTGTTTTGACCCAGAGAAAATATTTTACATGGGCATCATTCGAGCCGCATAACATGCATCGTGTCCGATAAAATTGTCCAATTTTCTTTTCCAGGTCTGCGCGAAGCGCGCCCGCAGCTTTTGCATAAGCGCCAAGATCCAGCTGCCCGATTTCCTGTTTCACAATCCAATAAGACATCGGATTGATATCAAATCCCGTAACGTTGCATCCAATGCGGTTCGCTTCCAGAATGGTCGTGCCGCCACCCATGAACGGGTCGGCCACATGGAGTCCCGAAAATTTGTTTGCCCGGTAAAACGCTTCCTGAAGCGGCCTGTCCGAGAACTCGGAAAGAAGCAATCCGCGAAATAAAGATCCAGGAC
>JAPPPX010000151.1 GCA_028817305.1 Gammaproteobacteria bacterium
TCGATTGCGTAACGGCTCGGACTTCCGCGGTTGCGTTGGGCATGAGACCGGGCTTGCGCTATAATCCCCTGGTGCCGGGCGCGATGCATGGCGTATGCATAGCGCATGTCCCGTCGTAACGGGTACGGTTTCGCGGAGGCGCGAGGAGGAGATCATGAGCAGGCGGCGAATTGGCATATTCCCTTGGGCGAGGGACGAGTGTGCGAAGACAGACGGGCGGGCGCGTTGGCGTCCGTATGGGGGGCGTTGCCTGGTCGTGGCGGCGCTCCTGTGTTGCGGGCAGGGCATTGCCCTGGGCGCCACGATCAAGGAGTGCCAGGATGCGGAAGGCAGGAAATATTTCGCCGACCGCTGCCCTGCCGACACGCAGCAACTCGGCGAGAAAAAGATTCTCACCTCGGGACAGGTTGGCGGCGTCAATTTGCAGCAACTTCGCTCGGAGCATCCGATCGTGATCTACAGCGTGCCGAACTGCGACGCCTGCGATTTGACGCGCAATTACCTGAGCAAGCGCGGGCTGCCCTTCTCCGAGAAGGACGTGAGCGAAAATGCCGATAACCAGCAAGAACTCAAAGAACGTTCCGGCGCCTTGACGGTGCCGGCGGTGGCTATAGGGAAGCAGTTGGTGAGTGGCTATAACCGTTCTGCGCTAAAGAGCCAACTCGACGCGGTGGGCTACCCCGACTCGGAGAGTCAGCAGGGCCAGCAGGCGGCGGGCGCCGCGCCAGCGAATGCCGAGCCGGGGCAGGAAGAACCTACAGATGCCCCTTCCCCGTTTTTCTCTCCTCCGCCAAGCGAGTAAGCGGGCCCGGTCGGGCGCCGGCGCAGCCGGCTTCGGTACGGGTTCCTCCTCGTGTGGGGGACGACCATGATCAAGCGCCCGGTAAGCCGCCGTCGCAGTCCCCGGCCCAGGCGTGAACCTGGCCGCGAACCCGGGCGCGAATCCGGCGCTGTCGCCGCCATTGCCGCACCGGAGCGCCTGCTGGAGCTGCGGGAAGTGCTGGACGACTTGGCGAGGGAGGGGCGGATCTCCAGAGGCAATGCGGAGACTCTGCTTGCCTCGCAGCGCACGCGGCAGCGGCCCGCCGCGCACCCCCTGGAGATCGTCGCCGAACAGAAGTTTCCCGATCGCAAGGACAGCGGCAAGGCCCTGACTCTGGAGGCGCTGACCAGCTGGCTCGGCGACAAGTCCGGCCTGCCCTACTACCGAATCGATCCGCTGCGGGTGAATGTCCCCCAGGTGACCGCGGTGATGTCCTACCAGTACGCCCGGCGGCACGACATCCTGGCGGTGGAGGCCGAGGGCGGCGAGGTCGTCGTCGCCACCGCGCAGCCGTTTCGGAGGGACTGGCTGCCCATGTTGCAGCAGACGCTGAAAGACAAAACCATCTCCGTCGTGGTGGCCAACCCTGTCTCCATCGCAAGATACACTCTTGAGTTCTACTCCATGGCCCGTTCGGTCAGCAAGGCGGCCGACACGGACTACAAGGGCCTGGGGGCGCTCGGGGTCGGCAACTTCGAGCAATTGCTGGAACTCGGCCAGACGCACTCGCCGGAGGCCAACGACGCCCACATCGTCAACATCGTGGACTGGCTGCTGCAATACGCCTTTGACCAGCGGGCGTCGGACATCCATATCGAGCCGCGCCGGGAACGGGGCAATGTGCGGTTCCGCATAGACGGCACGATGCAGCACGTCTATGAACTGCCTGCGCTGGTCATGGTTGCCGTGGTCAGCCGCCTGAAGAACCTCGGGCGCATGAACCTGGCGGAGAAACGCCGCCCCCAGGACGGGCGCATCAAGACCAAGGGCCTCCAGGGCAACGAGGTGGAACTGCGGCTCTCCACCCTGCCCACGGCCTTCGGCGAAAAGATGGTGTTGCGGATCTTCGACCCGGACGTGCTGCTGAAGAGCTTCGACGAGCTCGGACTGGGCGGCAGGGAACACGATGTCTGGCAAGCCATGATCGGCGCCCCGCACGGCATTATTCTGGTGACGGGCCCTACCGGTTCCGGCAAGACGACCACGCTGTATTCCTCGCTGCGGCAGCTTGCCACTCCGGAAGTCAACGTCTGCACCATCGAAGACCCTATCGAGATGGTCGAACCCTCCTTCAACCAGATGCAGGTGGCGTCCAACATCAGCTTGCACTTCGCCGACGGGGTGCGCTCCCTGCTGCGCCAGGACCCGGACATCATCATGATTGGCGAGGTCCGCGACTACGAGACCGCCGAGGTCGCCGTCCAGGCCGCGTTGACCGGCCACCTGGTTCTCTCTACGTTGCATACCAATGACGCGCCCAGCGCCGTTATCCGCCTGCTGGAGATCGGCATTCCGGCGTACCTGATCAAGAGCGTGTTGCTGGGGGTTATGGCCCAGCGCCTGGTTCGCGTCTTGTGCCCGAACTGCAAGTCCCGGACGGCGATGGACAAGAAGGCATGGGGTTCCATGGTCGCTCCGTACAAGGCGCCGGCGCCGCAGTGGATGTATGTGCCCCAGGGTTGTCTGGAGTGCCGCGGCACCGGCTACTACGGCCGGCTTGGCTTGTACGAGATCCTGCCCGTGAGCAACGCGATCAAACGGATGATCGGCGACAGCGCCGAGGCCGACGCCTTGCGGCGCGCGGGTCTGAAAGAGGGGATGCACACCTTGCGCCTGGCGGGCGCCGCCAGGGTCGCGCATGGGCAGACCACCATGACCGAAGTATTGCGCGTCACGCCCAAGGCCGATGACTGAGGGCGGCGGGCGCGGGGCGCGCGGGCGGCGGCCCGGCGGCGGGATGACGCGGTGAGTTGGACCAGCACGCTGCTGGGAGGCGCCTTCGGCTTCATGATCGGCGGCCCCCTGGGGGCCGTCGTGGGCGCCGCTCTTGGTCATCAGCTGGGTGGCCGGGAGCCGTTGTCGGCGGGCGCGGGGCCGTCGTTCGGCGGGGCGCAACAGCGCCAGCAGCGCCTCCAGGGCGCTTTCTTCGCCGCCACCTTCGCCGTGATGGGGCGCATTGCCAAGGCGGATGGGCGCATCTCGCCCGAAGAGATCCGGCTGGCCTCCGCGGTGATGGACCACTTCGACTTGGACCCGCAGTTGCGGGCGGCGGCGCAAAACCTGTTCCGCGAAGGCGCGTCCGAACGCTTCGACCTGGACGGGGTGTTGGCGCAGTTCCGCCGCGAGGCGGGGCGGCAGGTCAATCTGCGCCGCCTGTTCCTGGAGATTCAGATTCAGATGGCGCTCGCTGACGGCGCCGTCAGCGCGCCGGAACGGCGCATTCTGCTGCTTGTCAGCGACTGTCTCGGCATCCCGCGCGATCTGTACCAGCGGCTTGAGGAGCAGATCCGCGCCAGCGCGCATTCCGGCCCGGCGGCGCGCGGCGGCCCGAGTCTGGAAGACGCCTACGCCACGCTGGGAGTTCCCTCCGGCGCCAGCGAGGCCGAAGTCAAGCGCGCCTACCGGCGCCTGATGAGCCGGCATCACCCGGACAAGCTGGTGGCGAAGGGCCTGCCGGAGGAAATGATGCGCGTCGCCACCGAAAAGACGCAGGAGATACGCGCTGCCTACGACCGGATCAAGGAGGCGCGCGCGTAGCCGGGGGTTGCGCACTGAAGCCGTTGGCGGGTGTGGCATGGTCGGAGATTGGCCGTTGCAAGGAGGTGCAATGAAATATCTGATTTTGATTTTTTCCCTGATCCTGGCGGGCTGCGCAAGCCTGCGGCTCACGACGGCCATGAGTGTGTCGGAGGCGCCCGGCAATGCATTGTCGGCAGCCTATGCGCCGGGGCCGTTCGCGGTCGGCGTTGCCGGCAACTTCGTCAAAGATTTTAGCCGGCCTTTCGATGTCTGGGGCGCGCGCTACAAGAGCGACAGCTACCGGGCATTGCTGAAGAAAATTGACGACAGCGGCGAGCCCAGCACCGTTGTCACCAACATTTATTACCCGTCGCCGTCAAGCGGCCGGCGGGTGGCGCGGCGGGCGGATATTCATCCGTCGGCGTTGTGGGCGGCGAAGGATGGCCGGCGCCAGACTACGCTGGATATGTTCATGGGCGACGAGTCGCTGGCGAGCCTGCCTTTGTATTCCTTTTACCGCCGGCACACCTTCCAGAGCTTTATCGGCGCGCCGCTGGCCGCCGGCAAGTTTCCGCTGGTGGTGATGATTCACGGCCTCGGCGGCGGCCTGGGAACCTGGAACCGGGCGGCGGAATATCTCGCCAGTCACGGTTACATTGTGGCGACGCTGGCCTATTCGTCGGACAGTTTCGACACGCCGGTGTTTCACGACCCGAATTCTTTTTTTGCGAAAACCGTGAACGATGACGAGCGTCTGGACGCTTATCGGTTGCGTGCGCGGGAGAGCCCGGTGTTCAGAAACTTTATGAAATTTCTGTACGGGTTCGATGGTGAAATTGAGCGGCCGTCCGACTTTCCCGATCCCGGCACTTTGACCGCGCGCAAGGGCGGCGGTCTGGAGGCCGCGCGGATGATGGCGGAATTATTCGAACAGCGCACCGAAGATTTGGCAGCGGTTATCCGTGAAATGAAGGCGCTGGGCGGTACCGCCGCAAGTTGTCGCGCGGCCCTGGAAATCAACGGCATCGAAAAAGAACTTTGCGGTTTTTTCGCCGGCGCCGTGGATGGCGAGCATATCGGCGTGATGGGCCACTCCCTGGGCGCCATTACCGTGCAATCGGCGCTGGTGTTTCTGCCCGAAGTGGACACCGGCATCGCCTTCAACAACGGCTTGCCCCGGCGTTGGGAACCGTATGGCGGCTTTCCCAACGAATCGGCGTCGGTTTTGCCTGACGGGGTGCCGAAGGATTTCATGATTGTCATCGGCTCCGACGATGCTTTCGTGCATATGGTGTTCCGCGACATTCACCTGAAGTGGTTTGAAGACGCCGGCGGCGACATCGCCGAGACGTATCCGCTTGCCATTGAGCAGGTTTGGCCGACGGCGGACAACCCGCAGCCCATTGCCCGCGCCGCCTACGAGCGGGCGCGAGGCGCGAAGGCGCTGATCATGTTCCGCGACCAGGGCCACGGTACCGCATCCGACGATGAAATGGATCCGGAGAAGCCGGGCGCAACAGCCCGCGGCCGGCGCGTGCCATTGCAACGGGACGTGACGCGGGCTGAAAAATACGACATCGCGGCGTGGACCGAAGGCGCTGGCGGGCACGTTTTTCTGCCGCACCAGATGCGCAACTACTTCATTACCGCCTGGTTTGACTGGCAGCTCAAAGGCGACGACGCAAAGCGCGCGGCGATAGTGCGGCATCCATTCGCCGACGGCGTGCAGCTGCTGCTCTCGGAAGGCGTCTATCCCTGAGGCCCGTGCGACGGGCCGCGTGACCGGCATTACCAGCGTGACTGACGTGGAATACGAGGCTTTGATCCCGATGTTGAACGTGCGCGACATCCAGGCAAGCCTGGATTTCTACCAGAACGAACTCGGTTTCCAAAGAGTTAGCAGCGACCGGCAACTCAGCGATTGGCGGTGGGCGCGCGTCGCCTGCGGCAGCTGCGATTTCATGCTGATGCAAACCAATGCCGAGCTGAGGCTGCCCAGAGGATGCAATGCGAAAATCAACACCGGTTGGCCGGCGCAACTGTATTTTTTGCTCGATGACGTCGAGGCATTGCACCGGCGCCTAAGCGCCCGGGGCTGTGAAGTGTCGGCCCTGCGGCAAAGCGAACACGGCCTGATGGAGTTCAGCATGCAGGACCCGGACGGGCATATGCTGGGATTCGGGCGGGATTTGCTGGACGAAAATGACGAGTTGGGCAAGGGTTGAAGGCGTATCCCG
>JAPPPX010000093.1 GCA_028817305.1 Gammaproteobacteria bacterium
CCGTCCCAGACAACGACACTTCCGGCGGAAAACCGGCGCTCGTGCAATATCCGGGCTAATCACATCTAAGCCGGCATTTTCCAGTCTTTCTTCTGTTTCTGCGGAGCGCGTTAGTTTCGGCTCGAAGCGGATGAGTTTTTTCTTGGGGCGAGCAATAATAAAATTGTTGGGTCTGCCATTTTTCTCCAGTCCTATATAGAATTTGGTGTAATTCAATTTTAACGATTCATCGTATTGATGCGCTAATGCGAGAAGCTCATCCGCCATTTTTACAGTTATCGCACTTCCGCGGCTCTCCCAATACTTCCGATCGGTAATTTCTTGTTTTTCCTCATCTTCTTCTACCGGGCCGAGTGACAACTGATCTATTACTGTTGTGAATGCCAGGCCGACTTGATTCCCATTTTTAAGCGCCTGCATTCGAATTGCTATCAATGGAATCATGCCGTTGAACAGGCTTACGACATTAAGAAACCTGCTCGTAATATCTTCGGCAACGAGTACAGCGGCGTGTTCGTATTGAGGGTATCTTTTGCGCTCTATATCCCAATACTCGATCGTCCGGATGATGTGACTTGGGTCGGTAGCCCCCAGCTGAATTTCTACCTCGTAGCGCCGGTTTTCTGCATCCTGCAACAAAAAGTCGAGGCGCCCGGCACGAGGCTGTCTGCGCTCTTTGTCTTTGATAATCACATCGCCAAGACCCAGGATTTCCGGTTTTTCCACAATATGTTGCTGCACCCATGGTTCATCCAATTCAGGATGTTGTTTGAGCGATATGACTTCAAAATTGACGTATTCCATAACTTCCGATTCCTCTGTTTCCGCAGCCGCACCCCCCTCAGGCCGTCTCCTTTGCCTGGATCAGCGCCGACATCTCCTTGAACGCGGGATGGGCGGCGTCCCGCAACCACTCGAAGATCGCGGATTCGGTCTCGGCGACGGCGACGCCCGCATAGCGCAGGCGTTCCAGGGCAAAGCCGTAGTGGTCCCGCTGCCGGGAGCAGGTGGCGTCGGACATCACGAAGCAGGTCCAGCCGTCCCGTTGCAGTTCCAGCGCGGTCTGCAGCACGCAGATATGCGTCTCCATGCCTGCGATCACCACCTGCCGCCGCTGGCTTTCGGTCAGCGCCTGCCGAAACTCGGGCACCGCGGCGCAGGAGAAGCGCGTCTTGTCAATCCGCGGCGCCGCCTCGGGCAGCATCCGGGCCAGTTCCGGGAGCAGCGGCCCCAGTCCCTGCGGATATTGCTGCGTAACCAGCACCGGCACTTGCAGCGCCGTTGCCGCCCGCAGCAGCAGTTGGGCGTTGCGTTGCAGGCGGCTCAGCACTTTCGCCGGCATGGCCCTTGCCAGCCGCTCCTGGATGTCCAGCAGCACCAGGCATCCCTGTGCGGCGTCGCATAACGCGCGGTTGCTTTCATGCGTCATCGTCTTCTCCCGTTGCTTCTTCAGGTTGTGCTTCGTCCTGCGGCGTCTCCGGTTCTCCCGGCGGCGCCTCCTCCGCGGCCTCCGCCGCCGCATCCGTCTCTACGTCTATCTTGTCCGTCTCCTCTGGCGCCAGCCAGCGGTTCAGTTCCTCCAGGTCGGAGTCCTGCAGGATGCCCGCCGCGCGCTTCAGGCGCAGCGTGTTCAGCACGTAGTCGTAGCGTGCGCGGGCATGGTTGCTCTGGGCCTCGGACAGGCTGCGCTCGGCATTCACCAGGTCCACGGAGGTGCGCGTACCCACTTCCAGACCGGCCTGGGCGGCTTGCAACGCCGTGCGGTTGGAGTTCACTGCCTGCGCCAGCGCCCGCACCCGGCTGATCTCCGACTGCACGCTCCAGAAAGACTCGCGGACGCCCCGTTCGGCGGTGCGCTGGACGCGCTCCAGGGAGGCGCGCGCGCCCTTGTGCTCCTCCCGCGCCTGGCGGGTCTGGGAATTGGTGGTGCCGCCCTGGAACAGAGGGAGCTGCATTTCCAGGCGCACCATATCCTCGTCCACGATGCTGTTGCCGAAGCGGCCGCCAGTGTTGCGGCTGTTGTTGTGGGCTACCAGGTCCACGGTGGGCAGGTGCCCGGCCCGTTGCCGGCCAATTTCCCGCTGCAAGCGCTCGAGTCGCTGCTGGGCGGCATGGATGGCCGGGTCGTTTTCCCCCGCGATCTTCACCCATGTCGCCACGTTTTCCGGCTGGGGCGGGGTCAGGGGCAGGTCTTCCCGCAGTTCCTCCAGTTTCGGAGGGGGTGCTCCGGTGATCTCCCGCAGCCGCTCGCGGGCGATGGCCAGATCGTTTTGCGCCCGCAATTCGCGGGCGACGGCGAGGTCGAAGCCCGCCTGCACTTCTTCCACGTCCACGATGGTGCCCAGCCCCAGCTCCAGGCGCTGCCGGGCGCGCCGCAGCTGTTCTTCCAGCGAACGGATCTCGGCGCGCACGAAAAGCAGGTTCTTGCGGGCGCCGAGGATGCCGAAGTACGCTTCCGATACCCGCAACAGCAGTCCCTGCAGGGCGCCGCGCGCCTGCGCGCTGGCCTCTTGTATCCGGTGTTTCGACTGCGCCAGCTGCAGAATGCGCTCCGGGCGGAACAAGGGTTGGCGCACTTGGAGACGGTAGCCGTATTCTTTGAAGTCCGTCTGCATGCGTCCGCCGAAAGGGCCGGGCGGGGCGGTGATATCCTGCCTGCGAAAGCTGCCGTCGGTTCTGAACTCGATTTCCGGCAATAGCCTGGCCTGGGCCTGGGGCCGGGCCTCGCGGGTGGCGCTCTCGCTGTAAAGGGCCTCCTGGTAGGCAGGGTCGGAGACCAACGCCTGGCGGTACAGCGACAGCAGGTCGGCGGCGGAGGCGGGCGCGGCGCAGGCCAGCAACGCGCTCGCCAGCCCGATGCGCAGCCGCCCGTAGCTTGGGGAGAGGGCGTTCAGAAACGGAATTCCCCGGGTTCTTCGGCACCGACGAGGAAGGGGACTTCGGTCTCGAACAGCGGTTCCGTGCGCCAGACTTTCGCCGCGAGGCGCCGGATCAGGGTGGCCTGCATTGCCGGGGGCCGCCCCAGCACCGCGAACAGCCGCCCGCCGGGCGCGAGTTGCAGTGGCAGCTCCGGGCGCATGCGGTACATGGCGCCGGTGACCGCGATGATGTCGTAGGGGGCGCCTTCGGCGCAGCCGGCGAGTCCGTCCCGTTCTTCCAGCGTTACGTTGGCGATGCCGTACCGGCCGAGTTTGTCCCTGGCCGCGTGCAGGAACTCCGGGAACAGGTCGAGGCTGCGCAGTTCGCGGCTGCAGCTGGCCAGCAGGGCGCTTAGATAGGCGCTCCCCGTGCCGATCTCCAGGGCCTTGTCGCCGGGTTGCGGCGCCAGGCACTGCAGCAGCCGCGCCTCCAGTTTCGGGGTCATGGCGTATTGTCCGTGTCCCAGGGGGACGGCAAAGTCGGCCAGGGCCAGGCGGCGGTAGGCGGCGGGCATGAAGTCCTCGCGGTGGACGCGGTTCAGCAGTTCCAGCACCTGGGGGTCGAACACCTCCCAGGCGCGCACCTGGGACTCGATGAGATTGCGCCGGGCCTGCTCGAGGCTCCCGGAATTGGCGGAAATTTCGTACATCGTTTTGCGCGAAGGCTGCCTTGGTTCCTGACTGCCGGTATGGACTGCGGGTATAATAGCGCTTTGCGAGGCGTTTTCGTAAGTTGATCGTTATTTCGCTTCGCGGCGGGCGCCGCGAGCGGAAATCAGGAGAGGCCCCGGAGAAGTCCAGGGGAGAAGTCCAGGGGAGGCATAGAATCCATGAGCGCAGTTGTTACCGAACCGCCGCGGTCTCCGCAGCAGGCGGCGGCCCCGGACCAGGAGTTTTTTCCCAGTTCCCGCAAGATCTACGTGCGCGGCTCGCGTCCGGAGCTACGGGTGCCCATGCGCGAAGTGCGCCAGGCGGCCGGCAACGGCGCCGGCAAGGGCAACGGCGCCGATGCCGCCGCGCAGCGCCGCCTGCCGCCTGTGATCCTGTACGATACTTCAGGCCCCTATACCGATCCCGAAGCCCGGATCGATCTCCAGGCGGGCCTGCCGGAGCTGCGTGCCCCCTGGCTGGACGAACGACCGGAGATCGAGCGCCTGCCCGATTTTTCGTCGCAGTTCCACCAGCGCCCGGCGGCGCCGGAGAATGCGCGGCTGCGCTTTCCTGACGCCCGCCTGCCGCGCCGGGCCCGCGCCGGCGCCGGGGTCACCCAGCTGTACTACGCGCGCCGGGGGGTGGTTACCCCGGAGATGGAGTTTGCCGCGATCCGCGAACGCCAGCAGCTGGAACGGACGGACCGGGCGGGCGCGTCCCGCCGCCCCGGCGTGCCGCACGGCGCCCGCCTGCCGGAACGGGTGACGCCGGAGTTCGTGCGCGACGAGATCGCCGCCGGGCGCGCGATCCTGCCATCCAACATCAACCACCCCGAACTGGAGCCGATGGTTATCGGCCGCAATTTCCTGGTCAAGGTCAACGCCAACATCGGCAACTCCATTGTCTCCTCCACGGTTTCGGAGGAGGTGGAGAAGATGGTCTGGGCGATTCGCTGGGGAGCGGACACGCTGATGGACCTCTCCACCGGGCGGCATATCCACGAGACGCGCGAATGGATCCTGCGCAACTGCCCCGTGCCGGTGGGCACCGTGCCGATCTACCAGGCTCTGGAGCGGGCGGGCGGCCGGGCGGAAGACCTGAGCTGGCCTCTGTTCCGCGATATCCTGGTGGAACAGGCCGAACAGGGCGTGGACTACTTCACGATCCATGCCGGCGTGCGGCGCAAGCATATTCCGCTGACTGCCGGCCGGGTGACCGGCATCGTGTCCCGCGGCGGCGCGATCATGGCGAAATGGTGCATGGCGCACCGTCGGGAGAGCTTCCTCTACCGGCATTTCGAGGAGATCTGCGAGATCGCCAGAAGCTACGATGTCGCCTTTTCCCTGGGCGACGGGCTGCGCCCCGGCTCGATCGCGGACGCCAACGATGCGGCCCAGTTTGCCGAGTTGCGCACGCTGGGCGAACTCACCCGCATCGCGTGGCGGCACGAGGCGCAGGTCATGATCGAGGGGCCGGGGCACGTGCCCATGCATCTGGTGGAGGAGAACGTTACGCGCGAGATCGAGGAATGCGGCGGTGCCCCTTTCTACACCCTGGGGCCCTTGGTCACCGACATCGCGCCCGGCTACGATCACATCGTATCGGCGATCGGCGCGGCGATGATCGGCTGGTACGGCGCCGCCATGCTGTGCTACGTCACGCCCAAGGAACATCTGGGCCTGCCGGATCGCAACGATGTCAAAGACGGTCTCATCGCATACCGGATCGCCGCCCATGCCGCCGACCTTGCCAAGGGGCACCCGGCGGCCCGGTTGCGCGACGACGCCTTGTCGCGGGCGCGCTTCGAGTTCCGCTGGGAGGATCAGTTCAACCTGGGTCTGGATCCCCGGCGGGCGCGCGAATATCACGACCAGACCCTGCCCAGGGACGCGCACAAGCAGGCGCATTTTTGCTCCATGTGCGGCCCCCGCTTCTGCTCCATGAAGATCACCCAGGAAGTGCGCGCCCAGGCGGCGCGCGACGATGTCCGCGACCGTACTTCTTCCTGAGGGCTGCCCCGGGGGCGTGTCGAAGGACTTGGGAAAGGTTATGGGCGGCGCGCCGGCACGGGCCGCGCCGGCCCTGCGGAGACGCGGCGCCGAAGCGGGGGCATAGACCGCGGGCGGCCGGCGTGTCTGCCCTGGAGCAACGCCTGGCCG
>JAPPPX010000036.1 GCA_028817305.1 Gammaproteobacteria bacterium
AAGACGAGGGCGCCAGCCCGAAGTCGCGCCGGTGGGGGGAGCATCGAAAGCGCCTGCTACGCTGCCGCGGCCAGGGGAACCGCAAGGACCGCCTACCCCCCACCGCAGCAGCCGGCGCCTGGCGGCTTGGCTGCTGCGACTCCCCCTCAAGGGGGGAGTGATGGGAAAAATGAGGCGCAGGCTTGCCCCTGGCTTGAACAGGGGCAGGAATCTACCCTCCATAGCAGGGTGGGAACCTTTTCCCCTCGATTGCGTAACGGCTTGTGATTCCTAATTCCTAATTGACAATTCCTCAAGGCCCGCGCTCTTTTTCGGGCGGGGGGCCGTAGCCGCCGCCGCCGGGGGTTTCCACGATGCAGGCGTCGCCGGGGCGCATGCGGGTCTGGGCAGCGCCGGCGAGGAGCTCGCGCCGGCCATCGGCGCGCACCACGAGGTTGCGTCCGACAGCGCCGGGGAGGCCGCCCGCGAGACCGAAGGGCGGCACCTTGCGGTGGCCGCAGAGCAGGGCCAGTTCCATGTCTTCCAGGAAGAGGAATTCCCTTGTGATGCCGTCGCCGCCGCGGTGGCGGCCGCGGCCGCCGCTGCCGCGCCGCACGGCCAGGCGGCGCGCGAGTACGGGGAAGCGCCATTCCAGCACTTCGGGATCGGTAAGGCGCGAATTGGTCATATGCGTGTGCACCGCATCGGCGCCGTCGAAATCGGGGCCGGCGCCGGCGCCGCCGCCCAGCGTTTCGTAGTATTGGCGACGGCTGTTGCCGAAGCTGATGTTGTTCATCGTGCCCTGGGATGCAGCCATGATGCCCAGGGCGCCGAACAGGGCGTTTGCGGCCGCCTGGGAGATCTCGACATTGCCCGCCGCCACCGCCGCGGGGGGGCGGGGGCGGAGCAAGCTGCGCTCCGGCGCGACGATGCGCACGGGCGCCAGGAAGCCGTCGTTCAGGGGAATGTCCTCGTCCACCAGCGTGCGCAGCACGTACAGCACCACCGCCCGCACGACCGCGGCGGGGGCGTTGAAATTGCCGCGGTGCTGGGCGGAGCTGCCGCCGAAGTCCACCGTCGCCGTGCCTTCGCCGCGGTTGACGGCGACCCGGACCGCGATGCGGTTGCCGTCGTCCAGGGGGTAATCGAAACGCCCGTCATCCAACTTTGCCAGCGCCCGCCGCAGGGCGTGCGCGGCATTGTTCTGGATGTGCCGCATGTAGGCGCGCACGGTCTCCGCCCCGTAGCGTTCCTCGATCCGGCGCAACTCCCGGGCGCCTTTCTCGTTGGCGGCCGTCTGGGCCTTGAGGTCGGCGATATTCTGGGGGATGTTGCGGGCGGGGTGGCGCGTCCGCGACAGCGCCCGCGTGAGTTCGCGCTCGCGGAAGCGCCCTGCGCGCACCAGGAGCATCGGGCCCAGGCATACCCCTTCTTCTTCCAGGGTGCTGCTGTAAGCCGGCATGGAGCCTGGCGTGATGCCGCCGATATCGGCATGGTGGCCGCGCGAGGCCACGTAGTACGAGGGCCGTCCCCGCGCCGCCGCGCCGCCGTCCGTTCTGTCCCGGCGTTCGCCCCGCGGCGCGAACACCGGCGTCACCGCGGTCACGTCCGGCAGGTGGGTGCCGCCTGCGTAGGGGTCGTTCAGGACGTACACGTCGCCGGGCCGGGGCCGGCCGCCGCAATGAGCGATAACGCTGCGCACGGTCTCGCCCATGGAGCCGAGATGCACGGGCACATGCGGCGCATTCGCCACCAGGCCGCCGCCCGCGTCGAACACGGCGCAGGAGAAGTCCAGGCGCTCTTTGATGTTGACCGAATGGGCGGTGTTTTGCAGCGCGGCCCCCATCTGCTCGGCGACGGACATGAACAGGCCGTTGAAGATCTCCAGCATGGCCGGGTCGGCGCGTTCGCCGGCCGCCGTCCGCGCCGGGGCAGGGCGGCGGGACTCCGAACGGCGCAGCAGCAGGAAGCGTCGGGCAGCGACCTCGGCCTGCCAGCCCGGTTCCACCACCGTGGTCGAGGCGGCCTCGACGACGAGGGCCGGGCCCTGGATGCGTTGTCCCGGCGACAAATCCGCGCGGCGGTACAGGGGCGCCCGCAGGCAAGCGCCGCGGCTGAAGAACCGCGCCTGTTCCAGCGGCGTCGGCGGCGCGCGACCCCCGGCATGGGGCTCTTCTTCCCGCTCCTCCTTCGGCGTCACGACCTTGCCCCTTGCCGCCGCCAGCATGGTCTCTACCACCAGGGGGCGCTCCGGCATGATGAACCCGAAGCGTTCCCGGTGCCGTGCCTCGAAGCGCCGTCGGATCTCCGCCACGCTTCCGAAGGGCAATTCCAGCGTCGTGTCCGACCCCTCATAGCGCACTTGCAGGCGGCGGCGGAGCTCGATCCGCCGTGCCGCCACGCCCTGTTCCGCCACTGCCTGGCGCGTTTGCGTTTCCAGACCTTCAAAGCGTTTCTCCAGCCGCCCGATCAGCGCCTCGTCCAGGGGGGCCGTCACCGCCTGTTGCCGGTCTTCCCCCACATCCGCCAATCCCATGCCGTAGGCGGAGAGCAGCCCGGCCAGGGGATGAATCGCCACGCGGCGCATATCCAGTTCGTCTGCGACCAGGCAGGCATGCTGTCCCCCTGCGCCGCCGAAGCAGCACAGAGTGGCCTCGCCGAGGTCGTGCCCGCGTTGCACCGAGATCGTTTTGATCGCTTTCGCCATGTTGGCCACGGCCACGTTCAGAAAGCCCTCTGCCACCTCGCGCGGTTCGCGCCGCCCGCCGCCGGCGGCGGCGATCTCCTCTGCCAGGGCGGCGAAGCGCCGCTCCACCGCGGCGGTGTCCAGCGGTTGATCGTTGCCGGGACCGAATACCGCCGGGAAGTGTCGCGGCTGTAGTTTGCCCAGGATTACGTTGCAGTCGGTCACGGTCAGCGGTCCGCCGCGGCGGTAGCAGGCCGGCCCCGGCACGGCCCCCGCCGAGCGCGGCCCCACTCGATAGCGGCCGTTGGCAAACTCCAGGACGGAACCGCCGCCGGCGGCCACGGTGTGGATGCGCAGGGTGGGAATCTGCAATTGCAGTCCGGCAACACGGGTCTCGAAGTCGCGTTCGTATTCGCCGGCGTGGTAGGCCACGTCGGTGGAGGTGCCGCCCATATCGAAGCTCACGATGCGCTCGAAGCCCGCCTGGCGGCAGGTCTCCACCGCGCCGACGATGCCGCCGGCCGGCCCGGACAGGATGCCGTTGCGGCCCCGGAACGAAGCGCTGTCGCTCAGGCCGCCGCCGGATTGCATGAACAGCAATCGGATGCCGCGCAGGCAGTCCGCGGCCCGCTCCACATGGCGCCGCAGGATGGGAGACAGGTACGCGTCCACCACCGTGGTGTTGCCGCGGCTGACGAACTTGATCAGCGGGCTGACCTCGTGCGACGCCGATACCTGCTGGAAACCGATCTCCCGTGCCAGGCCCGCCAGGATGCGCTCGTGCTCCGGGTGGCGATAGCCGTGCAGCAGACAGATGGCGCAGTCGCGCATTCCGGCCTGCCATGCCTCCCGCAGTCCGCGCCGGGCGCGTTCCACGTCCAGCGGGGTGCGCACCTTGCCGCGGGCCTCGACCCGCTCTGCCACTTCCAGCACCTGTTCGTAGAAGGGTTCGGGCTTGGCAATGCGGCGCGCAAACAGTTGCGGGCGGTCCTGATAACCGATGCGCAGGGCGTCGCCAAAGCCCCGGGTGACGACCAGCAACACGCCCCGGCGGCGGCGTTCCAGCAGGGCGTTGGTCGCCGCTGTGGTGCCCATCCTGACGGCGGCGACAGCGTCCGGCGGGATGGGGCGGCCGGGCGGCAGTTCCAGTATGTCGCGGATGCCCTCGATGGCGGCGTCGGAGTAGCGGCCGGGGTTCTCGGAAAGCAGCTTGCGGGTGACCAGGCGCCCGTCGGGGCGGCGGGCGACGATATCGGTGAAGGTGCCGCCGCGGTCAATCCAGAACTGCCAGCCCTTGCCGGTCTTGCCGTCTTGCCCGCCCGCCGGGGTTACTCCGTGTTCTCGCACATGCCTTTGAAAACTTTCAACCTAACGGGATATTTTCGTAAATCTGGTTCAGAAAATTCCGTAGGTGCCACAAAATGCGGCTCGTCTCCTCCTCGCAGCGGTAGAAATCCCTCCACCGCGTGAAGCTGCCTTCCGCCGGAGGGAGGTTTTGCCGGGCCAGTCTTTTCTCAATGAGAGCGAGCCCCGTTTCGTTGCCCAGGCGTTCTTCCAACAGGCGAATGGCCCGCAAGCGTTCCGGCTCCTCTTGCCGGAGCCGGTCTCTGTTAATCGCCTGATGGAACGCTTGCGTCCGCTTGGCATCCGCCGCCGTGCCTCGTGTGGTGAGGGCCGAGGCCAGGAGTCCTTCCCGCTCGTCGTAAATCCAGGTAACGAAGCGCTGGCTGTTCGAACTCGTGTGCACCAGGTGGCTTTCCGCCCACCAGTGTTTTTCCGATTCTTCCCGCTGCCGCCAGCGGAGCCAGTCCGCGAAGACGAGGTCCGGTTCGTAAACGAAACCGAAGCTGCGCAGCATGCCTCCGTCAAAGTCCCGTTTCGGATAGATGAAGTATTTTTCATCGCGGACGTTAGCGCGGTGCGGCAGCGCATTGCAGGAGTAATAACGGGGCGCATGCGCGTCGCGCATATCCGCAAGGGCCGCGCCGGCGGCGCCAACAAAGAGTAGCGGCAGGAGCCAAATGGGCATGGGCCGCATTGTCGCGGCGCATGGTTCCCGGATGGGAAGGCCGGGGTTCAGGAACCGCGGCCGCGCGTATCGCATTCCGAAAAATCTTTCATTGCAAGCCCTTGCTTCTCGTTCGTGGCTTTTGTTTGCGGGAATGCGAAATATTCTAAAATTAAATCCCGATGCGGGCCATACCGACCATTCCCCGGCCTCAATGCCGCCCCGGGCGGGCAGCATGAAAGCGCCGGCATGAGCGCCCCCGGCCCTCGCGCTCCCTGCGGGCGCTATGCGCCCAGTCCGACCGGCCCGTTGCACCTGGGCAATCTGCGCACGGCGCTGCTGCGCGCCCGAGCGGACGGTAGCCTTTCAGGACGCTGTAATGGGCCCCCAGGCGCAGGCCCTGGCCCGCGAGGCGGGAGACTTCGTAGTGCGTCGCGCCGACGGCCTGTACGCCTATCAATTGGCGGTAGTCGTGGACGATGCGGGGATGGGCGTCACCGATGTGCTGCGCGGCGCCGACTTGCTGGACTCCGCCCCGCGCCAGATCGAATTGTACCGGGCCCTGGGATACCGGCCGCCTCGTTTCTGGCATGTACCGTTGCTGTGCGACGACCGGGGCCGCCGCCTGGCCAAGCGCGCTGCCGGGCAATCCCTGCGGGCCCTGCGCGCCCGCGGCATGGATGCCGCCGCGGTCGTCGGCTGCCTTGCCGCCACCCTGGGCTGGGCAGCCTCCGGCGCCGCGCTCACTGCCCGCCAGTTGCTGGAGCGTTTCGATGCCGGCAGCTTCGAGGCCGCTTTGCGCGCCGCCGCCAAGCCAACGGTCACTTAGGAATGATTGATTCTGAGATTCCTGCTTTTTCCGTCATTCCGGCGAAACAGACTGTGTAAAAACCCTATGGGCATCCAGCGAATAAAGCCTACTCCGCCACTCCCATGTCCCCACCTCGCCATTCCCGCGCAGGCGGGAATCCAGCGTATAAAGCGCGCGCTTCGCGCT
>JAPPPX010000168.1 GCA_028817305.1 Gammaproteobacteria bacterium
ATACGCTGGATTCCTGCTTTCGCAGGAATGGCGAGGTGGGGGCATGGGAATGGCGGAGTAGGCTTTATTCGCTGGATGCCCATAGAGTTTTTACACAGCCTGTTTTTTTTCTGTCATTCCGGCGAAAGCCGGAATCCCGCGCAAATAGAGCGCGGAACGCGCACATTGCAGAACCTGATGGCCCGCTCCTCCCTTAATCGGATATTTCTGCAAAGGAGCGCGAAGCGCGCGCTTTCTATGCTGGATTCCGGCTTTCGCCGGAATGACGAGGTAAAGGGCGGGAATGACGGGGTAAAGCGCGGGAATGGCGGGGTGGGGGCGCGGGAATAGCGGAATAAGAGAGCCGCTTTGCTGCCCTTCGATTGCGTAACGGCTTGCGGTTTTTCGCCATAGGATTGCTCGCGCCCCTGGCGCCCCCGCGCTTCAGCGGCGGCGGGGGAGGTACAGATCGGTGAGCGTGCCCTCGAATGCCTCGGCGGCCATGGCCACGGTCTCGGAGAGGGTGGGGTGAGGATGTACGGTAAGGCTCAGGTCGCGGGCGTCGCAGCCCATCTCGATGGCCAGGGCGCCCTCGGCGATCAGGTCGCCCGCCGCCGGGCCTACCGCCGCCATGCCCAACAGGCGGCCGCCGTGCGCGCCGCCTCCGCCGCCCTCGCTGTCGCCATCCGCGCCGCCGCCGCCGCGCTCGAACAGCAGCTTGGTCAGGCCCTCGTCGCGGCCCAGCGTCAGCGAGCGCCCGTTGGCGGCCCAGGGGAACAGGCCCTTGCCGTATTCGATGCCGCGGGCGCGGGCCTCGGTCTCCGTCAACCCCACCCAGGCGACCTCCGGGTCGGTGTAGGCGATGGAGGGGATGACCCGGCCCTCGAAGCCGCTCTTCAGCCCGGCGGCGACCTCCGCCGCCACCTTGCCCTCGTGCGACGCCTTGTGCGCCAGCATGGGTTGCGAGGCGATGTCGCCGACGGCGTAGATGTGGGACACGTTCGTGCGCTGCTGTTGGTCCACCGGGACGAAGCCGTCCTTTGTCACCCGCACTCCGGCCCGCTCCAGATCCAGCTGCCCGCCGTTGGGATGCCGCCCGGCAGCGACCAGGACGGCGTCGAATGTCTCGCTGCCCGCGCGGGCGCCGGAGAGGCGTACCTGTAACGGCCCCCGTTCCGGGGCCTCAATGGACTCGATGCGGCTGTTCAGCAGGATGGCCTCGTAGCGCGGCTCGATGCGTTTTTGCAATGGCGCGACGATGTCCGGGTCGCAGCCGCCCAGCAGCCGGTCGGCCATTTCCACGACGGTGACCCGGCTCCCCAGCGCCTGATAGACGGTGGCCATTTCCAGGCCGATGATCCCGCCGCCCGCCACCAACAGGGTGGCCGGCACTTCCTGCAAGGCCAGCGCCGAGGTGGAGTCCAGGATGCGGGGGTCGGCCGGCTGGCCGGGCAGGCGCGCCGGGCGGGAACCGGCGGCGACGATGGCATGATCGAAAGACGCCCGCCTTTCCTTGCCGTCCGGCGCGCGCACGGCAAGCGTATGCGGCCCCAGGAAGCGCCCCTCGCCCTGCCACACTTCTACGCGCCGCTGGCGCGCCAACTGTTTCAGGCCGCCGGTCAGTTTCGCCACGACGGTCTCGGTCCAGGCGCGCAATTCGCCGGGGCGAATCTCCCGCTCCCGGAAATGAATCCCGGCCCCGGCCATTTCTTCTACCTCGGCCAGCACCCGGGCGGCGTGCAGCAGGGCCTTGGAGGGGATGCAGCCCACGTTCAGGCAGACGCCGCCCAGGGCCGGGTAGCGCTCCACCAGCAGCGTTTTTTTGCCCAGATCGGCTGCGCGGAAGGCAGCCGTGTAGCCCCCCGGCCCGGCGCCCAGCACCAGCACTTCCGCGTGCAACTCGGCGCCGTCCCGACCGGCGGCGGAGGAGGGCGCGCCCTGTTGCCGGCCCTGTTGCGGACGTTTCTCCGCCGGCGCCTCTTTGCCCGGCGGCGCTGCTGGCGCCGGCCCTTCCCCTGCCGATGCCGCGCCGCCTTGCGCCGCCGCTCCCTGCTCTTGCTCTTGTTTTGCGTCCGCCGTGGCCGCCGTCGCGTCCGCCGTGGCCGCCAGCTTCAGGATCGGCGTCCCCTCCGATACTCGGTCGCCCGCCGCTACCAGCAATTCCTGCACGGCGCCGGCGGCGGGAGAGGGGATGTCCAGCGCGGCCTTGTCGCTCTCCAGGGTGATCAGGGAAGTCTCTTTTTCCACCTGCTGCCCCGGCACGACCAGCACCTCGATAACCTCCACATCCCGAAAGTCGCCGATATCCGGGACGCGCACCGTGACCGCCTCCGTCGCCATGCCGTCGTTTCTCCCTGTCTCCGTCTTTACGGCGGCGGGGTCACAGCAGGATCTGGCGTATGTCGCCCAGGATGGAGCACAGGAAGCGCCCGAAGCGCGCCCCGGCGACGCCGTCAATCACCCGGTGGTCGTAAGACAGGGCCATGGGCAGCAGCAGCCGCGGCAGAAATTTCCCCTGTTCCTCGGCATAGACCGGAGTCATGGCGGCGCGCGAGACGCCGAGGATGGCGACCTCGGGGCTGTTCACGATCGGCGTGAAGCCGGCCCCGCCGACGCCGCCCAGGCTGGACAGCGTAAAGCAACCGCCCTCCAGGTCTTGCTTTTTCAGCCGCCGTTGCCGCGCCCGTTCGCTCAATTCCTGCACTTCGCCGGCCAAATCGAACAGGCCCTTTTGATCCACATCCCGGATCACGGGCACGACCAGGCCCTCGTCGGTATTGACCGCGACGCCGATGTGGAAGTACCGCTTGCGGATAATCTCTTCCCGGTCCGGGCTCAGCGAGGCGTTGAAATCCGGGAACTCCTTCAGGGTGACCACCAGCGCCTTGAGCAGGAAACTGACCAGCGTCAGCCGTACGCCGCGCTTTTCCGCCTCTTGCAGGCGGGCGCGGCGGAACGCCTCCAGGTCCGTGATGTCCGCCGCATCGAACTGGGTGACGTGGGGCACGGTGACCCAGCAGCGTTGCAGGTGCTGTCCCGCCAGCCGCTTGAGGCGCGACAGGGGGTGGCTCTCGACCGGACCGAAGCGGGAGAAATCCACCGGCGGGGTCTCCGGCAGCGAGAAGCCGCCCAGGTTGCCGAAGACCCGGTCGCTGCGCATCACCGCCTGGGTAAATGCCTTGACGTCCTGCTTCAGGATGCGCGCCTTCGGCCCCGTGCCCCGCACCAGCCCCAGGTCCACGCCCAACTCCCGGGCGAAGCGGCGCACCGAAGGGCTGGCATGGGAGCGGGAAGAGCGGCTGGCGCCCACCGTTTGCGCGCCGCTGGGCAGCAGCGGCGGCGGCCGCCCATAGGCGGGGGCGGACGGCGCGTCCGCCGCGCCGCCGGCCGCGGATGCGTCCCCGCCGGCCGCGTCTCCTTCCGATGCCCCGGTCTTCGGTGGCGCCGGGGGTGTCGCCGGGGGTGGCGCCTTTGGGGGTGTCGCCGTCTCCGGCCCGGTCCGCGTCTCCGCGGCTGCGTCCTCCCCGGCTGTGGCCTCCGCCTCCTCCAGTTGCAGGATCGGAGTCCCTTGCGAAACCCGGTCTCCCGTCTTGACCAACAACTCGCGCACCGTGCCGGCCTGCGGCGCGGGGATGTCCAGCGCGGCCTTCTCGCTCTCCAGGGTGATCAGCGTAGTCTCCGCCTCGATCCGCTGCCCCGGCGCGACCGCCACCTCAATGACCTCTACGTCCTGGAAGTCGCCGATATCCGGGACCCGGACAATCCCGTCCTTTATGCCCACGATCCCTCCCGCGGCGCGAGGCGACGCTGGCGCGTCTCAGGCACCGGCCGGGTCCGGCTTGTCGGCATCCAGCCGGTAGCGGGCGATCGCCTCCGCCACCGTTTTCGCCGGCACCTCGCCCTCGTCGGCCAGGGCCTTCAGCGCCGCGACCGCAATATAGTGCCGGTCCACCTCGAAGAAGGAGCGCAGCTGCGCCCGCGTGCCGCTGCGCCCGAAGCCGTCCGTCCCCAGGGTGACGTAGCGCCGGTCCAGGAACGGCCGGATCTGGTCGGCGAAGGCCATCATGTAATCGCTGGCGGCGACGACGGGCCCCCTGGTGTTCTCCAGCGCCTCCTCCACCCAGCAGCGGCGCGGCGGTTGCCCGGGGTGCATCATGTTCCAGCGCCTCGCGCTCAGCCCCTCGCGCCGCAACTCGGTAAAGCTGGTCACGCTCCATACGTCCGCCGAGACCTGGAAGTCCGCGGCCAGCAACTCCGCCGCCGCACATACCTCGCGCAGGATGGCGCCCGAGCCCAGCAGCTGCACCTTCAGCGGCCGGTCGGCGCCCTCCTGCAAGCGGTACATGCCCCGCAGGATGCCCTCCTCCGCCCCCTTCGGCAGCGGCGGGTGGGGGTAGTTCTCGTTCATCACCGTGATGTAATAGAAGACGTTCTCCCCGGCGCCGTACATGCGCCGCAGCCCGTCCTGGATAATGATCGCGAGTTCGTAACTGTACGTGGGGTCGTAAGACACGCAGCAGGGGATGGTAGCGGCCAGCAGGTGGCTGTGGCCGTCCTGGTGTTGCAGGCCCTCGCCGCTGAGCGTGGTGCGCCCCGCCGTGCCGCCGATCAAAAAGCCCCGCGCCTGCATGTCTCCGGCGGCCCAGCACAGGTCGCCGACGCGCTGGAAGCCGAACATGGAGTAGAAGGTGTAGAACGGGATCATGTGGACGCCGTGAAATTTGTAGGCCGTGCCGGCGGCGATCCACGAGGAAATGGCCCCGGCCTCGGTGATCCCCTCCTCGAGGATTTGCCCCTGCTGATCCTCGCGGTAATACATGACCTGCTCGTGGTCCACCGGATCGTAGAGCTGTCCCACCGAGGAATAGATGCCCAGCCGGCGGAACAAGCCCTCCATGCCGAAGGTCCTGGCCTCGTCGGGGATGATGGGCACGATGTATGGGCCGATGCCCTCGTCCTTCAGCAGCCCGTCGAGGATGCGCGTAAAGGCCATGGTGGTGGAGATGCTGCGTTTGCCGCTGCCCTCCAGCAGCCGGCGGTGCAGCTCCAGGGACGGCAATTTCGGCGGCGGCGGTTCCGGGCGGCGCGCGAACACGGGCCCGCCCAGGGCCTCGCGGCGCTGCCGCAGATAGCGGCTCTCCTCGCTGTCCTCCGGCGGGCGGTAGAAGGGCGTCTCGCCCAGGGCCTGATCCGAGATCGGGATGTTGAAGCGGTCGCGGAACTGTTTCAGGGAATTTTCGCCCATCTTTTTCTGCTGGTGCGTTATGTTCTGCCCCTCGCCGGCCTCGCCCATGCCGTAGCCCTTGACCGTCTTGGCCAGGATCACGGTGGGCTGCCCCTGGTGGCGCACGGCGGCGGCGTAGGCGCCATAGACCTTGTGCGGGTCGTGCCCGCCCCGGTTCAGGCGCCAGATATCGTCGTCGCTCATATTCGAAACCATGGTCTTGAGCTCGGGATACTTGCCGAAGAAATGCCGGCGCACATAGTCCCCGCCATGCGCCTTGTACGCCTGGTAATCGCCGTCCACCACCTCCTCCATGCGCTGGTAAAGCAGGCCGCTGGTGTCGCGGGCCAGCAGCGGGTCCCAGTACGAACCCCAGATCACCTTGATCACGTTCCAGCCGGCGCCCCGGAACTCGGCCTCCAGCTCCTGGATGATCTTGCCGTTGCCGCGTACCGGGCCGTCCAGCCGCTGCAAATTGCAGTTGACTACAAACAGCAGGTTGTCCAGCTTCTCGCGCCCGGCCAGGCCGATGGCCCCCATGGCCTCCGGCTCGTCCATCTCGCCGTCGCCCATAAAGGCCCAGATCTTGCGGTCGCCCGCCGCGGTGATGCCCCGGTGCTCCAGGTAGCGCATGAAGCGGGCCTGATAAATGGCCATGAGCGGCCCCAGCCCCATGGACACCGTGGGGAAATGCCAGAAATTCGGCAGCAGCCGCGGGTGCGGGTAGGACGGCAGCCCGCCGCCGATTTCCTGGCGAAAACGGTCCAGGTCCTCCTCTTGCAAATGCCCCTCCAGAAAGGCGCGCGCATAAAAACCCGGCGCCGAGTGCCCCTGCACGAACAGCAGATCGCCGCCGTTGTCCGCGCCGATGCCGCGGAAGAAATGATTGAAACCTACGTCGTACAAGGTGGCCGAGGAGGCGAAACTGGCGATGTGCCCGCCCAGCTCGGCGTTCTTGCGATTGGCCTTGACCACCATGGCCATGGCGTTCCAGCGGGTCAGCGAGCGCAGCCGCCACTCGACGGCCGCGTCGCCGGGGCTGCGCTCCTCCGTGCCGGCCGGCAGGGTGTTCAGATAGGCCGTATTGGGAGAGTAGGGCAGGTGGGCGCCCAGGCGGCGCGCCCGGTCAATCAATTTCTCCAGCAGGAAGTGGGCGCGCTCGGCGCCCTCGGTTTCGATCAGGACCTCCAGGGCCTCCACCCATTCGCGGGTTTCCTGCGGGTCGGGATCGTGTTTCGGATTCATGGCGCGGGACCTCCCCCTCATTTGCGGCGCCCCCTCGTAGCGCCGCCAGCCTGAATGCCCTTAATATTATACCTGTTATATTTTCGGGGAGCTTGCCAACGATGGAGATCGAACTCAAACAGAGCGTCCGCCTGCCCTCGCAGGCGGTGCTGGACCGCCATAGCCACGTCGTGCTGGCCGTCGCCGACGCGCCGCGCAAGTGGCCGGAATTCGGCTACCGGCACGCGCTGGCGCGCCGTTGCGGCACGCGCCTGGACAACGACGAACCCCCCTCCCGCCAGCGGCTGGCCGAACTGCCCAACGGGCGCGCCACCCGCGTGGCCCTGCGCCGTATTCCCGCGGCCGCCGCGCCGTTCCGGCAGCTGAGCGCGGCCCGCCGCCTGGTCGCGGCGCACCGGGACGACAACCCCGAGACCCTGGCCCTGGTCGTCGCCGGCTACGAGCCGCCGGCGGCCCTGCGCCTGGCCGAGGCGCTGGTCGCCGCCGCCCTGGCGGCCGCCGCGCCGTTGCCCAGCTGCAAGAGCAAGCCGGCGCCGCCGCCGCGCCTGCGCCGCCTGTATCTCTACGGCGCCCGCGCCCGGGACGGCTTCCGGCGCAGCTTCGCCGAGGCGGAAGGGAACGCCCTCGCCCGCGAACTCAGCATACTGCCCGGCAACCGTCTGGCGCCCGCCCAGTACCTGCAACGGCTGCGCCGCCTGGCCGCGCGCCACGGCTGGCAACTGGATTTCCTGGGCCTTTCGGAACTGCGCCGCCGCAAGGCCGGCGCCTTCCTGGCCGTGGCCCAGGCTGCGCCCGACCCGGGCAGCGGCATTGTCTGCCTGCGCTACCGTCCCGGCGCCGCTCGCGCCGGGGCCGGGGGCCGCGTTGCCGGCCGCGTCGCCCTGGTGGGCAAGGGCATCTGCTTCGACACCGGCGGCGTCAACCTCAAGCCTGCCCGCCACATGTACGGCATGCACGGCGACATGCAGGGCAGCGCCGTAGCCTTGGGCACCCTGCTGGCCCTCACCCGCCTGCAAGCCCGCATCCCCGTGGATTGCTGGCTCGCCCTGGCGGTCAACCACATAGGCCCCGCCGCCTATCGGCCCAACGACGTCGTCACCGCCTTAAACGGCACCACCATCGAAATCGTGCACACCGATGCCGAAGGGCGCATGGTGCTCGCCGACACCCTGACCCTGGCCGGGCGCAGCCGCCCGCGCCTGATCGTGGACTACGCCACCCTCACCGGCGCCTGCGTCTATGCGCTGGGCACCGGCTACAGCGGCGTGTTCAGCAACCGCGACGCCTGGCTGCCGGCGCTGGCGGCGGCCGGGCGCGACAGCGGCGAGCGTATCTGGCCCTTTCCCATGGACGAGGACTACGACCGCTCCCTGGAAAGCGACATCGCCGATCTCAAGCAATGCGCGCCGGACGGCGACGCCGACCACATCCTGGCCGCCCGTTTTCTGCGCCGCTTCGTGCCCAGGGGGACGCCCTGGATTCACCTCGACTTGTCCAGCGGTTCCCGCAAAGGCGGTCTGGCGCACATCCCCACCGAGGTCACCGGCTTCGGCGTGCGCCTCAGTCTGCGGCTGCTGCTGGACAAAGCGCTGCCGCCGAGCTGAGGGGAGGGGGAGTCATCGCTAACGCAGAAAACCAATTTGAATAATGGAAAAAGAGATTGAATTACCCGGTTGGCTGGAACAGCTGCGCCGCTCCGAGATCGTTGCGCGCGTGAGGGGTGACCCTCGCTCTACTGAAGAAACGTACCTCGGAGTTAGTGATTATGAAGCAAGGAATTACGTTACGGAATGGGGTCAGGCGGATTTCGACAGTTCATGGGGCGCCTTGTCTCCTGATGATCGCGTTCTCCTCTATGCCTATTTTCAACAGCTTGGACATTGGGAGGAACTCATTGCTGCGTTTTGCCAGTTCTTCGCCAATACTCTTCCTGAAAAAGAACCTATCGTCGTCGATCTGGGGTGCGGGCCATTCACCGGCGGGTTTGCCATTGCTAGTGTTCTCGATAGCAAAGGTCGTAAACTGCAATTTGATTACATTGGCGTGGACCGGTCACGCACGATGCGTGGATTCGGTGAGCGACTGGCAGCAGCAGTTGAACAGTTAAGTGAGGTTAATCGCCACTGGTCGCCTGATATTTCCTCGATTTCCTGGAATTCAGCGCCAGGCTGGCGCCCGGTGATCGTCATCGTGTCGTACCTTCTTGCAAGTCCGACACTGAATGCCGCAGTGCTCATTGCTGAATTGGGTAAATTACTTGAAAAGCTCGGCGGCGGTTCGGTCACGGTCTTCTATACGAATTCACCCAGGGCAAGGGCCAATCGCAGCTTTCCAGTTTTCTGCAAGGCGTTGAACGATGCGGGCTTCAAGTTGTACGCGGATGATGTTGGGGAGATCGAGATCGAGAGGCGCTCTGGTAAGAGAAGTCGCGAGCTTCGATACGCTCTGTTTCATCGCCCCAAACAACCCATCCTTCGGCTAGGGGGAGGTTGAAGTGCGACTCCCGACCTGGGAAGAATTCGAAGGGGAACAGCTTGAAGTTCTGGAGCTTCCTCTTAACCAGTCTTTATTTGTCGTGGGCCCCCCTGGTTCCGGCAAGACGGTTCTCGCTATGCGACGGGCACAGATGGTGGCGAATGCTAAAGCCGATACGGCCCAAGATGATGCATCGGTCACAGTTGTCACATTCAACCGCATGCTCAAGCGCCTGCTGGCATTACATCTGGCACGACAGAAACAGAGTGGCATAGATGTCTATACGATGCACTCCTTTATTTCTTATGATTACTGTGATCGAATGAAAGAAAGCCCACCAAGTCTTACTGAGTACATGTATGATTGGGACCTGATGCTCAGGCAACTTGAAGAGATGAATGCCTCTCCCAACAAGGCACATCTGGTTATAGATGAGGGGCAGGATTTACCGCAGATGTTTTTCAGGTACGCTTCGCGGTACGTTGCCAACACGATGACCGTATTCGCGGATGAGAATCAAGCGCTGGAAGAACAGCATACGACACTTGAGCAGATAAAGGCCGCAACAGGCCTGGATGATCCCTTGATCCTTGAGAAGAATCACAGAAATACCCCTGAGGTAGCCCGATTGGCCGAGCATTTTCACGGCGGTCGTTTACCCGCCGCAACGGTACGCCGTGCTTCTTCCAGGGAACTGCCACGTCTTGTGCGCTCTGCCAACCTCCAGGTTACAGCCAACTTGGTGTCAAATTGGTTTAATAATCGAGGGGGGAGTATTGGCGTCATCGTTTGGCAGAACAAAGTCGGTGGTGACTTGCAACGCGAATTAGCCAAGAAACTTAGCGGAACTCGTGTTGATAGATACGACTACAAAAATAAAAATGAAAGTGGGATCAATATGCTCGCACCCGGCGTGACGATACTGAATACGAGGTCAGTAAAAGGCCAGGAATTCGATACAGTATTCATCCTGGAACTCGAGAGGTTTATTCCGTGTACAGACGATGTGAAGCGCAGAACGATGTACATGATGTGTGCTCGCGCCCGCGATAATTTATTTCTTGTGTACGGCCCGGGCGTTCTTACGGCGAGCGCCTCAAAGGCATTGCCGAAGTCAGATATTCTGGAACGGACATGACCCCTGTCGGTATTCAGCCCCCACTGCCACTCTCTGTAGAGAGGCGTGATCCCACGATGCGGTGGCTTGGATTGGTCACGGATCACCGGCGGCTGTTCGATGCACTGCAGGATGGATGGCTGTATCCCTTACCTTCGCGTACCGGTGTGTTGGTGGGGATCGGGACGTATGCCCGCGAACAAAATACGGCCCTAACAGGCCATCCGATACAGGTCTTTATCAGGCTGGACACGCAAAAGTTGCCTGATCTCGAAGTGAAAGTCTTTCGTGGAAAAAAGTGGGTGCGCTCTTGCCTGGAAAAACTTGAATCGTCGGATGAGGCACTTTTCTGGCCAGGAATGCTGCCCACATTCGCGATCTCCGATCTTTTGGTATCAACTGACGAAGAGCGGGCACGTCTTATAGGATTAACTCAAGCCACTTCAAATGTGGGGCTTCCAGTAGCAGAAGTAAGTGTCGGTTCTAAATCCGAAAAATATTTAGAACCCGCTGTTCCTCCAGAACCCGATGTCAATGAAACAACAGCCAAGCTTGTTGTCCCGAGCGATGAGGATACGATACACGGTGCCATGAGCATGGCAGTGTGGGCGGTTCCGCGGATTGAACCATGGTTGCGCGTTCTCGTAGAGAGCCTGTCTTCTGAGAGAACGCGGCTACCGGAATTGGCTGCCGTGGTCAATGCTGAGTGGTGGCGGTTTCCACCGTGGGCCCGAATGCCGGATGACGTGCAACCATCCGACCTGCAAGACAGTTTATGGCTGGGAGCGGTAGATATTTTTCGGAGCAGGCCAACGAAAGACCGTTTCAACCCCCGCGAACTTGCGGAGAAAATCGCCATTGCCGCGAAGAGAGTCGCTACCGAGGATTCGCACTCGCATGAAATAGAAGAATGGCTGCGGACCACCCATAGTATTCTGCGGGCGGAGTCAAGCATTCAACTCGATAATTGGCAGGATTCTCCGGTGGGCAAAGCGATTCAATTAGTGCTGACTCGCCCGGAACCAACGGCCTTCAAGACATGGTTCAAGGATCGCGGTTTGGCGCCGGCCGTTACATGGTCGGCGGCAACGTTGTGTGGTCTTTTACGTGGCTATAAGAGGCTGGATGCCCAGTTCCGCGGCAAATCACTCCAGCGCGAACTTCTATCTGTTCATGCTTTGCGTGTATGTGCGGCGGCCCAGACACGAGATATTCACTGGCCGTCTCTTGTTGCTGAAGCGCCTCAGTGGCGTAGAGACTCCAGTCACTTTATATTGTCTTGGGACGGAAAAGATTTCGCTGAAAAGCCATTGAAAGAGCGTGGCAGATGGTATGCGGCGGATCTTTCGGATGAAGGGATACTCCGCAAGGCGCAAGCGGTTGCAAATGATTTGGGTTGGTCCTGTACGCGCCGGGAGGTTATTTTGGAGGATGTGAAGCTTCGATTCTCTGGCCCCGGCACCATGAAAGTACGCAAAAGGCCGGAGCGGCAGCTTGTCGTTTCCGGCAAACATCGGATACAACTCCCGCCGGGTGTCCCTGTTGAGGAGAGGCTCGACACTGAAGAATTCCGGCGCCTGATTGCAGTAGAGGCAATAGAGCTTGGAAGGTTGCCGAATCCGCCAACACTGCAAGCTGGCGATGTGCCTGTCGAGCAACCGATTATTCCTGGTCTGGGGTACATATCTGATTTTCTTACTAAAGACGAAGAAAAAGATCTCATCGAAAAGATTGATCAATCTGACTGGATAGAAGATCTTCAACGGCGCGTTCAACATTATGGATGGCGATATGACTACAAGGCTCGCCAGGTTGATGGCTCTATGCGGATTGGGGAACTGCCGGACTGGGCTGAAAAATATGCCCGAAAACTTATTGATAATAAGCTCGTGCGAAAACTGCCGGATCAGGTCATTGTCAACGAGTACAAGGCAGGTCAAGGCATTAGTAAGCACGTTGACAGCGAGGAGAGTTTTGAGGACGGCATAGCCACGATCAGTTTGCTGGAGTCGTGGGAGATGGAGTTTCAAGAGAAATCCTCTAAGCGCAAAGTCAGTAAGTTACTCGAACGCCGGAGCGTAGCGGTCATGAGCGGTGATGCCCGTTATTGTTGGACGCATGAAATAAAAAAGCGGAAAAGGGATCCGAACCCGAATCCGGGTGGTCCTCGGATACCGCGAAAACGCCGTATTTCTCTCACCTTTCGCAAAGTGAAACCCCCGAAGAGTAGCTGAAATACTCTGATGAAAGCATCATTCCATGATTCTGCGTGGAGAGATTCCCTATCCCTGAGGATGCCTGGGGCTAAAGAAGTGCGAAGGGATGACAAGACAGAGAAACTCTTTTTATTCAGTGCTTCCCTGAGATGTAATTTGTCGAACTGATGTGCGTTGCGGTAGAATCTCCGCCATTTTTTTGTCGTTTCATAAGGTGGAGACGGTGGCGAATTCCGTCGTAAAGAATCCATGGAAATAAACGCCTTAACCCGAATGAACCAACTGTGGGACAGGCTGCTGGGCAGGTTTCCGTTCCTTGCCCGGGTGCGGATGCCCGCCCATATCCGCCGGGAGGCGGCGTATCCGGCGGCGCTCTTCGCGCTGCTGATGGGCCTCTACGTCTTCACTATGTCCGAGCATACCACCCTCGAAGATTCGGGCGCCTTCATTCTCGTCGTCAAGTTTGCGGGCATCGCCCATCCGCCGGGCTACCCGCTCTATACCATGCTCGGGAAACTGTACAGCCTGCTGCCCTTCGGCAATTTCGCCTTTCGCATCCAGCTGCTCAGCGCGACGGCGGGGGCGCTCGCTTGCGTATGCGTGTATTTTTGCTGTCTCGCCCTCTCGGCCGCCCGCTGGCCGGCGTTTTTTGCGGCCCTGTTTTTCGGCGTCTCGGGCATGCTCTGGCGCCAATCGCTGATCGCGGAGGTCTATTCTCTGCACGCGATGTTTTACTTTCTGTGTCTTTATCTGATCCTGCGCATGCGGCACGGATTCCGCCGGCGGGAACTGTTTTGCCTGGCCTTCGTTTTTGCCCTGGGGCTCAGCCACCACTGGCCGCTGCTGATCCTGAACAGCCTGTCGTTTTTTCCCCTGCTGCTGGTCGGCGCAATCCATACGATGAAGCAGAACAGGCCGCTGGTCGCGCTGGCCGACGCGCCCAAACTGGCCGGTCTGTTCTGTTTGGGATTGCTGCCCTACCTTTACGTCGTCATCCGTTCGCTGTTCGAGCCGTATATCGCGGCCTACGGGCCGGTGTCCTTCTCCGGCCTGCTGGATTACGTCCTGCGCACCCGGTACGCGGCCACCGACGTCAATCCTACGGCTTCTATACAAGACACCCTGCTTTTTGTGCGCTATTTCTTCCACCGCTACCTTGCGGAGATAGGGGTGGTTTCGGCCCTGGCGGCCTGCGCGGGCCTGGCGTATGCCGTCTTCACTAAAAGATGGAGCGTGACGCTCGCGCTGCTGATCGGCTTTTGCTCCAGTTCGCTGATACTGCTGTTCTTCCTGCATTTCGACTACGACATATTGCGCCGCGAGGCGTATATGTCTTATCAGGCGGTGCCCTTCGGCATCGGCGCCATTGCCCTGCATTACGCCCTGGCGGCGGCGCTGCACGGCCGGCCGGGCAAATTACGCAAAGCGATCCCGGCGGTCGCGGGACTGGCGTTCTGCATAACGACGCTGGCGCAGAATTTCGAAAGGAACGACATGCGCGACAACTCTTTCGCTTACGACTACGCCCGCACCATTCTGGAGTCTCTGCCGCGGGATGCCATCCTGTTCCTGTTCGGCGACCAGCACCTGGGGCCGATTTCCTACACCGGGTTGGTAGCGGGAGTTCGGCCCGATGTCCGCATTTATTCTCCGTTCGGGCATCTTTTCGGAAACCGCCTGTTCAATATGGAAACGGACAGCATTACCTACGGGCAGGAGAAAATAAAGCGGTTCATGAAAAAAGAAAAGCGCCTGTTTTTCACCACCCAGACGCGGCCCTTCGACGGGCTGCGCGAGCACGGCTTCCACTACCACGGGCTGTACTACGAGGTGTCGCTGTCGCGGACGCAAACGCCGGACGACCGGCGGCGCGAGCTTGCCCGCGCCTTTCTGGACCGGTATCGCAACGATCCGCACAGCGATCTCTGGAATTACTACAGGCAGCGCGTCATCGGCGAGAGTTGTCACGTCCTGGCGCTCGCGGGAGAGAGCCATCCTGCATTTCAGGAGCATCACGCATGCCGGCGGGCCCTGGCGGCCCACCTGTTATTCGCCAAGGAAAACGCCCGGGCCTCCAAGCGGTTCCGCGCGCTGTTGGAGGAGGACGTAGCCCCCTGGCCCAAGCCGGAGCGCGAGTGGCTGTACGAACAATACCTGCGGGCCGAACTCGCTCGCATCCCCGAAGCCTCGGGGGATGCGGCCGCAAAACTCAAGGCCTACCAGCGCGCGGTGGACCAGGTCTTTCCGGCGACGGAAATCCGGCCGGTCTGCGATAACGAGATCCCGAAATTGCTGCTGGAGATCGGGTTGCAAGTCCCCGTGGACATTCGCCTGGCCAAATTGGTTCGCAAATTCGGGCACTGCCGCAATCTGCGGCCGTTGTTCGCCAAGGCGAAGAAAGAGCGGTCGAAGGCCAAGTGAGCCCGGCGGCGCGAATCCGCCGGCATTGTCTCCCATAGGCGGGTCTCGCCGGGCGCAGGGCAAATATCCGCCATTCCCATGCCCCACCTCGCCATTCCCGCGCAGGCGGGAATCCAGCGTATAAAGCGCGCGCTTCGCGCTCCTTCAGGGCGGAGCGAGGGAAAGGCGGACGGCCAAAGATTCGCGCTGTCGCCTGCCGGCGCCATCGCGCGAATGTGCGCGTTCCGCGCTCTATTTACGCTGGATTCCCGCCCCTGTTCAAGCCAGGGGCAAGCTCTGCGCGGGAATGGCTGTAGGGAATCAGAGTTGTTGAGACGGTTTTGCAGAGTTCTTGATGTTTACGTAAATTTTGCTGGGCGGGAATGTGGATAAGTCGCTTGCGGGGGGTGGCTCATAATGGGCCATTATGGGGGGCTTAGCCCGGATATTGCACGAGCGCCGGTTTTCCGCCGGAAGTGTCGTTGTCTGGGACGG
>JAPPPX010000026.1 GCA_028817305.1 Gammaproteobacteria bacterium
CTCAATTTGTGGTAATACACGGGATCTCAGGCAATGGGATGACAGCATCAACCTGGGCTGGTTCTGCCCGTTGACGCAATGCCGAAATCACGCCGATCATCAAGAAAAAAGCCGGGAGCGGTGCATCCCGAGCAGTTGCCCACGGAATCTGAGCCAGAGACCGGCCGATCATCCAGGACAACGCCTGCCCCTGGCTCTGATCAGGGGGCCGGGAGCGGTGCTCCCGTGCAGCTGCCCACGGAATCTGAGCCAGAGACCGGCCGATCATCAAGAACCCAGCCGAGTGTGGTGCTCTGTGCGGCCGTGTTGTTGCTCACCGGGGCGGTGTTGCGGCTGATCTATTTGGGCGAGATTCCAGCCGGGATGTTTACGGATGAAGCCTCTGTCGGCTACGAAGCCTGGTCGCTGTTGCACCATGGCATCGACCGCAATGGCTATGCCTGGCCGGTGCATTTTGTGGCGTGGGGAAGCGGGCAAAGTGCGCTGTATTCCTATCTGTCGATCCCGATTATCGCGGTCTTCGATCTCACCGTGTTTTCCATTCGCCTGCTGATGGCCGTGACCGGCACGGCCTCGTTGCTGTTATTCTGGCGGGTCGCAGCGCGTGACCAGCCCAGCTTTGCGTTACTGGCGTTGTTACTGCTGACCTTCTGCCCGTGGCACCTCATGCTCAGTCGCTGGGCACTCGACTGCAATCTCCTGCCGTTCGTCCTCCTGCTCGCCGTGTATTTTTTCACTCGCCCGGATAATGACCGCCTGGGCGTTCAGGCCGCCGGCGTGTTCGTGTTGTCGCTGTCGGTCTATACCTACGGCACGGCGTATTTTTTCGCGCCACTGTTTCTGGCGTTGCTGTTCGGGTGGCTGCGGGTGCAGGGCAAGCTGCCGCTGCGGCATTTTGTGCTGTTATCCACGTTGTCGCTGCTGACCGTGCTGCCCATCCTCCTGTTTCTGGCCGTCAACATGTTGGACTGGGAGGCGATTCGGGCGGGCATCTCCATACCCAAATACCCAGGCCCGGCACGGTGGGAAGCAGCATCCACCTTGTTTGGCGGCCGGTTTCGCTCGCATTTTTTCGACCAACTGCTCTACGCGGTGAAGCTGCTGACCATGAGTGACCCCCCCAACATCCCACCCACCAGGTACTTCAACAAGCTGCCTCACTTTGCCGTCTTGTTTCCGCTCGCGATTGTGCCGCTGGCGGTGGGCTTCGGGGCGACGCTCTTTCGCGCGGTCACACGGCGGGAGTGTGGAGTGCCTCTGCTCATGGCCTTGTGGCTCATCGCCGCCTTCGCCACCAATTCCATCTCCTTCGTCGGCATCAACCGGTTCAATGTCGTGTGGTTGCCCGCGGTCTATTTCACCGCCCTTGGCGTGTTTTATGTATGTCACAGGTGGCGGGCCGTGTTGACCCTGGCGGGGGTGGCATATCTGATCTATGGCGGCTGGTTTGTGCAGACCTACTTCACGCACTACAACGATCCCTACGATCGCGGCGTCGTAATTCCTCATGATTTCCACGATCTGCAACCGGTCATCTCCAGCGTGGTTGAACACGCCAGCCCCAGCGACAAAATCTACATCACCCAGGGAGTCTTTTTTGCCTACATACATGCGATGTTCCACACCAAAATCCCGACTCAGGACTATCTGAACACCCGCACCATCGCTAATCCCAACGTGCCATTTCAGGAAATCACCTCATTTGGCCGGTTCATTTTCACCCCTGAGCGAATCAACGAAGCCGACCACCTGATCATGCGCTCTGACCCTGGCCAGAGGATCCATCCCTCTGGCCCCCCGCACAGAAGCCTGATCCTGCACTCTGGCCAGCGTGTCATGCTGTTCGATGACGAAGTGGATGTCCTGGACGCCGCCACCTTGTCCAAGTGTGCCCACGAACAACAGGGCAATTTCGTCGTGCTGCATTGCGCTTGACCCCTGGTCAGAGCCAGGGGCATGCCTGCCCTGACCATCACGCATGACGGGACTGTCGCTGCTTGTTCCACTTGGAACAATGCCATGCACACGACATTATCCCAAGGCGCTTGTCGCGGATCCCTGCCCGGATATTATCGCTCACTCAGCTTGTGGTAATACACGGGGAGCTCCGGCAGGGGAACGAATGCCGGAACGCCGCCGTACCGCAACGGAGAATTCTACCGGCGGCTTGCGGAGAATATAGCCGGTAAACGCCAGCCTGTTAATATCCCTTTTTACTCCCGCCCCGGCTCTCCTCGTCTCCGCTGAGAAACAACAGCGCCCGGCCAGGCTCTCGAAATGCAATCTTCATATCCCTTGCCCTTTGCATCAGCATACGATCGAAACCCGAACCGTAATCCAGGGCAAAATTGTCGGGAACCCGAACCGCCTCCGGCGTGTCGTTGACAAACAGCGCCAGCTGCCCGTAATCGCGCAGCAGCGAAAACCCTCGCGGGGCTTTATCCTTCCAGGTTACGACATGGCTCGCCAACACCTTTGCCGGACGCTCCTTGTACCAAGCGGCGTGATCCGGGTTCCGGTTCGGAAACAACATCGGCACGCGATGATGAGAGTAGTAATACGCTCCGTCCTTATAGGCGCGAAAGGGAATCCACATCACCGAGCGCACCTCGTCGGCGGGAATCCTGGCAACATCGCGGGCGATGATGAACGGCTCCTCCGAATGCAACAGACCGCTCCTGTCCGGCATCAGTGCGGGACGATGCCCGTTGTAGTCTTTTTCCGGATTCGGCACGCCGTTCGAAAAGGAGACGACGCTCGCCAACGCCGCCAACACTCCCGCCGCCACTGCCGCGCCGCGGCGAACACGAGGGAGGCGAAAATCCCCGGTCACCGAGGCAATCAGCATCCATAAGAGCGGCAACAACAGGAACACATTGGTGTATTTGCTGACCGCCCACATGTGGGCAAATAGCACCGCCGCCGCCATGGAAAGCAACAGCCAATGCAGGCGCCAACGGAACAAGGCCGCCGCAGCCAGGGCATACAAGCCGTAACTGCTTCCCGCCAAAAATAACAACTGCTGATAAAACGGAAGTTGCATATCGCCAAAAAAGGCATCAAAACCGTGAACCAGAAATATGTTCAAATATAGCCGAGAAGGACCCCACCAGCCGCCCCAGGTCCAGTAGTCCACCGCACCCCACAGCACCACCGCCGCGGTTCCGCCGATAAAGACAAGGCGCCAGCGAGCGAGCGGATACGCCGCCAACAGGGCAAGGCCGAAAACGCCGACCAGAGGCAAATATTGAAACCGCAGGGCAGCGGTCAAACCGAGCAAAAACCCCGCCGATAAAAGGCGGGGGGCCGATGCGGCGGGAGACAACAGCAGCAGCGAGGCAAAAAACGCGACGGCTGCGTATTGTTCGGCAAGAGCGTGCGTGGACAAGATAATAAACTCATGCCAGAAACAGCCGAACAGCAATGCCAAACGAGCGGCGCGTTCGCTCATCACGCGGCGCCCGAAAAGATACATGCCCGCGGGCAGCGAGAGAGACAGCAAGGCATTCCAGATTTTTACCGCCGGGATGTAGAAATCGGGATGCCCAAGACCAAGAATTTTACAAAGAAACATCGGCAATGCGGGTACAGCCGGCAACAACCAGGTGACGAGTCCCATGGTGAACTCCCAGGCAGTCTGCCCGTAGCCGAAAACCAGGCGGTGCGCTTGCTCAAGATACTTAAAGACCTCATCGGGGCGCACCATCCAGTCGCCGGAAAGTCCCACGCCAACACGCAGCGCAAAGGCAGCCAGCAGGCAAGGCGCAAAACCTTGCCACCAGATTTTTTCCGGCGCAGGCGCGAAAAACGGCGCAAAGCCGCCGGCAACGGCAGCAAAGCGCGCCCTGCCGCCGGGGTGCCGTTGCGCCTTTGTTTCGCGCGCAGGTTTGGTCGCGGGCTTTGTCTTGCGTTTTCTATGCTTCGATTTCGACTTTCCGGACATTTTATTTCTACTCCGCGCCGCCCTGTACGCGCCCTTGCCGAGGATAACAATCCGCCGCCGCACATTCCTCAAAAGGAGCGCGAAGCGCGCGCTTTATACACTGGATTCCTGCTTTCGCAGGAATGGCGGGGTGGGGTTTATTCGCTGGATGCGCACGGAGTTTTTGCACAGCCTGTTTCGCGGGAATGGCGGATGCGGATTTATTTGCTGGATGTCCGCAGGGCTTTTGCGCGGACTGCTGCGCGGGAATAGCGGGATTGGGCGCTGCCGCCCCCGGCCCGCATCTTTTCTTCGCCATTCCCGCGAAAGCGGGAATCCAGCACAAATCGAGCGCGGTACGCGCACATTGCAGCACCTGGCGGGCCGCCCCTCCATTAAAAGGAGCGCGAAGCGCGCGCTTCATACACTGGATTCCTGCTTTCGCAGGAATAGCAGAACTGTGTGCTACAGTCGCACGAAAAAACTTCTCGCTGGCATGACCAATATCCGCCATTCCCGCCTCCCTCTTTGTCATTCCGGCCTTTTTTTCTGTCATTCCGGCGAAAGCCGGAATCCCTCTTACTCTTGCGACCTCGGCATCGCAAAGGAGCGCGAAGCGCGCGCTTTTTATACGGGATTCCGGCCTGCGCCGGAATGACGCGGTGGGAGACGGGAATGGCGGAGTAGGCTTTATTCGATTCATTGAAAGCTTGCCCCCTTGCGCGGGCCCACAATAATCGGCGTCGTGTCTTCATACAGGTAATAATTTATATCGTGCTGTTTCTGCGCCCTTGCCAAACGAAAATGAGTCGCGTAATACGCAAGCTGGCTGTCGCTCAGAGACCACAAACGGCTCCGGTGCTCGGGCTGGTCAATATTCATTCCGTCTTTGTCGTTCCAGCCCACGATGTTGTACGCCCATGCGCCGACGGCTTGCACCGCGACGGAATACAGGAACAGCGCCGCGAATACGCCCCGCATCCGGGGCGCCTGTACGACCCTGGCGATGACGGGGATCGTCAGCAAGCTCAGAAACACCCCGGCATCTACGATGGGCCTGGGCCCGTATGTCCACCCGCCCCACCAGTCATACCACTTGGCGGCCACCGCAACCTGCAGCAAGACAGCCGCCTGCAACGGAATCAACGGGGCAAAGGTCCGCGGAGATTTCCACATCATAACCGCCCCGGCCAATCCAAGCGCCATGATGGGCGAATAGACGAGCAGCCCCCGCGACGGGCTGCACAGCAGGCCGGCAAGGCCCTCCGCCAGCGGCGTCTGCCATACACCGGCGACGCCTCTCTCCCGCACCAGCCATTCCGCCGCGAGCCCCTGCCCGAAAACGAAGGGATTGCCGAAGTAATAGGCGTTGTACGCCCCGAGCAACGCGGCGAACGGCAGCCCGCCCAGTACGTATGCGAAAACCGGCGGCAGCGCGGGGAACCGGCGCAGTCCGCCCGGCCGCCCCTCGCCGGGCGCGGCGCCGGCGGCGCCGGGGGAATGCAGCAAACGCGGCAGCAAGCGCGGCGGGGCAAGCCAAAGCAGATACAGCCCCACGCAGACCACGGCAATGGCTCCGGTGGGACGGCACAGCGTCGCCATGCCCAGCGCCGCTCCGCAGTACAGCGCCCAGGCGGGCCGGCGGGTCGTTTCCTGGCCGGCGGCGAACAGACACCAGGCCCCGAGCGACAAAAAGAACAGGAAGGGCGTCTGCTGCCACA
>JAPPPX010000119.1 GCA_028817305.1 Gammaproteobacteria bacterium
GCGCCCCGCCGCCCGGAAGAACCGCAAGGGCCGCCTACCCCCCACCGCGGCAGCCGGCGCCTGGCGGCTTGGCTGCTGCGACTCCCCCTCAAGGGGGGAGTGATGGGGAGAGTGGGGCGGCAGCCGGCTCCAGGGGGGAGTGTGGGTTTCGCGCAAGCCCTTGCCATAGGGGCCGGGCTTCGGGGAAAATAGCCCCCCGGGCGTCAATCGCAAAGGACTGTTGGACGATATTCCCCTACCGACTCTGGCGGCGGCATTGCTGCTGCTGATCTGCGTTTCTGGCTTCTTCTCCGGTTCGGAGACGGGCATGATGGCCTTGAACCGTTACCGGCTGCGGCACTTGGCGCGCAAGCGTCACCGGGGCGCGATGCGCGCCGCGCGTTTGTTGAAGCGCCCGGAACGGCTGATCGGCCTGATCTTGCTGGGCAATAACCTGGTCAATATCCTGGCGGCCGCCATTGCCACCGTGATTGGCCTGCGCCTGCTCGGCGACGCGGGGATCGCGCTGGCCACGGGCATGCTGACCGTGGCAATCCTGATCTTCGCCGAGTTGTTCCCCAAGACCGTGGCCGCCTTGTACCCGGAGCGGGTTGCCTTTCCGGCGTCCTGGGTGCTGGAGCCGCTGTTGCGCTTGACGCGCCCCCTGGTGTGGCTGGTGAACACCATCACCAACGCCCTGATGCGGCTACTGAGCCTGCACCGCCGTCCGGCCGACGCGACCGCCCCCCTGGGCCAGGAGGAGTTGCAGTTCCTGGTGCGTGAGGCGAGCGGCATGATCTCGCACCACCACCGGAGTATGTTGCTGAACATCCTGGAGCTCGAGCAGGTTACGGTGAACGAGATCATGGTGCCGCGCAGCGAGGTGGCGGTGCTGCGCCTCGAGCAGACGCCTGCCGAGATCCAAAGCGCCCTGGGGCGTTGCCGCTATACCCGCCTGCCGGTTTGCCGGGGGTCGCTGGACCAGGTGGTGGGTATTCTGCATAGCCGCCAGCTGCCCCGGCTGTATGCCGAGCCCGAGGAATCCTTGCAGGAACGACTGGCCGAACTGCTGGAGGAGCCCTATTACATTCCCGAGGGCACTTCCCTGCATGCCCAGTTGGTTCATTTCCAGCAGGGCAGGGAGCGGGTCGGGCTGGTGGTGGACGAGTACGGGATGGTGCAGGGGCTGGTGACCCTGGAGGATATCCTGGAGGAGATCGTCGGCGAGTTCACTTTTCCCGCCCGGGCGATGGGCCGGGAACTGCGCCGCCAGAGCGACGGCAGTTGCCTGGTGGACGGCGCGCTCAGTATCCGGGAGCTCAATCGGCGCATGAAGTGGCAGTTGCCGATGGGGGAAGCGCACACGGTCAACGGTTTGATTCTGGAGCGCCTGGGGAGCATACCCGGGGCAGGCACCAGCCTGCGCATAGGCAGTTACGCCATGGAAATCACGCAGAGTTCCGCCAACGCGGTCAAGGTCGTCAAGATCGAGGACCTGGGCCGGGGAGAGGACGCGGAGCGGGAGGAGGACAGGAAGGAGGACGGGGAGGGCGAACCGGCTACGGAGGGGCCTCCGCCCGCAGCAGACTGAGCGCCTCCGCAAGGCGGGCGGCGGGTATGGCCGTGATGCCCGGCATTCGGCCTCGCGGCCGGTTGGCTTCGGGCACGATGGCGCGGCGGAAGCCGTGTTTGACCGCTTCCCGCAGCCGCTCCGGGCCGCCCGGCACCGGGCGGATCTCTCCCGCCAGGCCAATCTCTCCAAAGGCCGCGAGGTCGCGGGGCAGTTGCCGTTCCGCCAGGCTGGAGGCGACTGCCAGCAGGATCGGCAGGTCGGCTGCCGTCTCGCCGATACGGATGCCGCCGACGACGTTGACGAACACGTCGCGCGAGCCGACGGCGATGCCGCCGTGCCGGTGCAGCACGGCCAGCAGCATGTCCAGCCGGTGCTGGAACAGCCCCAGGGCCAGACGGCGGGGCGAGGCGGTGTGGCAGTCGTCCACCAGGGCTTGCACCTCGACCAGCAGCGGCCGGTTGCCCTGGCGGGTGATCATGACCACGCTGCCCGGAGACTCTCCCGGCGCGCCGGACAGGAACAGCGCCGAGGGGTTGTCCACCGGGCGCAGGCCGCGGTCCGTCATTGCGAAGACTCCCAGTTCGTTGGCTGCGCCGTAGCGGTTCTTGACCGCCCGCAACAGCCGGTGCCTGCTGCCGCCGTCGCCTTCGAAATACAAGACGGTGTCCACCATGTGTTCCAGCAGCCGCGGCCCGGCGAGCACGCCTTCTTTGGTCACGTGTCCCACCAGGAATACGGCCATCCCCGCGCGCTTGGCCAGCCGTACGCACTGCCCGGCGCACTCGCGCAGTTGGGTCGCGGTGCCGGGGGCGGCGCTGAGGGAGTCGCTGGACAGGGTCTGGATGGAATCTACGATCAGCACGGCGGGGCGCTCCCGGTCGGCGGCGGCCAGGAGCCGCTCCAGGTCGTTGTCGGCCAGCAGGCGCAGGCCGCCCGGGTTCAGCCCCAGGCGGCGGGCGCGGCTGGCCACCTGGCCGGCCGATTCTTCGCCGGTGACGTACAGCGAGGCGACGCCGGCGGCGTCCAGAGCGGCCAGTGCCTGCAACAGCAAGGTGGACTTGCCGATGCCCGGGTCGCCGCCGATCAGGATCGCCGACCCCGGCACCAATCCGCCGCCCAGAACCCGGTCCAATTCGCCGATGCCGGTGGTTTGGCGCGGCTCCTCCGCCGTTGCCAGATCTTTCAGGGACAGGATGCGGCCGGCCGCTGCCGCCTGGCGGCGCCCCATCGCGGCGGCAGGGGCGGCAAGCGTCTCCTGCAGCGTATTCCAATTGCCGCAATCGGGGCAGCGCCCGGCCCACTGGGACAGCATCGCGCCGCAGTCCCGGCACTCGAATCGCGGCTTAGGAGAGGCCACGTTCGACAATACGCACCCGGCGCCCGAGCGAGCACAGGAGCTGGTGAGGAATGGTGTCGGCCCGCGCCGCCACCGTTTCCACCGGCAGCTCTTCGCCCCACAGGGTTACCGGGTCCCCGATCTTCGCCCGCGGGCAGGCGCGCAGGTCCACGGCCAGCAGATCCATGGAGGCGGGCGGGATCAGCGCCGCCATTTTTCCGCCGACCAGCACCGGCGTCCCGGCGGCTGCATGGCGGGGATAGCCGTCGCCGTATCCCGCCGCGACGATTCCCACCGGCATGTCGGCGGGGCAGGACCAGTTGCCGCCGTAGCCGACCCGTTCCCCCGCGCGCATCTGGCGCACGGCGATAAGCCGGGAGCGCAGGCTCATTACGGGCCGCAACCCCGCCGCCGTGCCGTTGCCTTGCGGCAGCGGCGAGGCCCCGTAAAGGATCAGCCCCGGCCGCAGCCAGTCGGCATGACTCTCGGGCAGCGTCATGAGGGCGGCGGAATTGGCGATGCTGCGTTCTCCCTCCAGCCCGTTTACGCACTCGGAGAAGCGCCGCAGTTGCAGCGCGTTTAAGGAGTGCCCCGGGGTGCTGGCCGCGGCCAGGTGCGTCATCAGCCGGACCGGCGGCTTCACCGAGGCGATGCCGCGCAGCCGCCGCCAGGCATCGGCAACCGCCTCCGGCGCGAATCCCAGGCGGTGCATCCCGCTGTCAATTTTTAGCCAGGCGCGTACCGTTTGCCGCGGGGAAGCCCGCTCCAGCAGCCGCAACTGATACTCGTCGTGCACCACTACGCTCAGCTTCAGGGCCGCCGCCTCGCGCAACTCCTCCGCGGCGGCGCAGCCGGCCAACAGCACCACTTCCTGTTCCCGGCCGCTGCGGCGCAGGGCATGCGCCTCGTCCAGACAGCAGACGCCGAAGGCGTCCGCCAGGGCGAAGGCGTCCGCGATCCGTTCGATGCCGTGGCCGTACCCGTCTGCCTTCACCACGGCCATGAGGCGCCGCCCGGGCGCCCATTTCCGCACCCGCTCCAGGTTCCGGCGGGCGGCATTCAAATCTATGATTGCATGGGTCGGCCGGTGCAACCCCTGGTCCCCTCAGCCCGCCGGCGCGGGAAAGCGGTCTTCCTTGGCTAAATTCTCGAAACAAGTAAAGCGGGCCTGGAAGGCAAGTTTGACCGTGCCGATCGGGCCGTTGCGCTGCTTGCCTACGATGATCTCGGCGGTGCCCCGGTCGGGGGAGTCTTCATGATACACCTCGTCGCGATAGACGAATGCAATCAGGTCGGCGTCCTGTTCGATGGCCCCGCTCTCGCGCAGGTCGGACATCAATGGCTTGTGGTCGGTGCGCTGCTCGACGCTTCGGTTCAGCTGGGACAGCGCCACCACCGGGATGTCCAGCTCTTTCGCCAGCGCCTTCAGGGCGTTCGAGATGCCGGAGAGCTCCGTGGCCCGGTTCTCCACCGAACCGGGGATATGCATCAATTGCAGGTAATCTATCACCACCAAATCCAGCCCCCGCTCCCTGGCCATTCGGCGGCAACAGCCGCTGAGCGCGGTGGGGGAGAGTGCCGGAGTGTCGTCCACGAAGATGGGGGCTCGCTCCATGAGTGTGATTGCGTGGTCCAGATAATCCCAGTCGTCTGGGTGCAGCTGGCCCGTGCGTAATTTTTGCTGGTTGACGTGCGCCAGCGAGGCCAGCATGCGCGTGGCCAGCTGTTGCCCGGACATTTCCATGCTGAAGATCGCCACCTTGCGCTTCTCCCTGATGGCGGCATGCTCGGCGATGTTCATGGCGAAGGCGGTTTTGCCCATGGAGGGCCGCCCCGCGATCACGATCAGGTCGGAGGGCTGCAAGCCGCTGGTGAGCTCGTCGAAATCGTGGAAGCCGGTCGCTATTCCCGTGATATGGCTGTTCTTGTCCTTCAGCTCGTCAATCCGGTCGATCGCCCCGGCCAACACATTGGCGAGCGTACGGTAGCTGTCGCGGCCTCGCATCCGGTTGCTGGCGATCTCGAAGATCGAGCGTTCGGCCTGGTCCACGAGCTGTTCCATGGAGAGCGCGCCGGTCGCATAGGCCGTGGCGGCGATCTGCGTACCGGACTCGATGAGTTGCCGCCGCACCGAGCAATCCCGCAGGATCAGGGCATAGTCGCGCGCGTTGGCGGCGCTGGGAGTCCCCTCCGAAAGTTCCGCCAGGTAGGCGTCGCCGCCTATTTTTTCCAGTTCGCCGTGGGCGCGCAACCACTCCGCCAGGGTGAGGAAATCGGCGGCGCGCGTCTCCGCGCGCAGGGCGGCGATGGCGCGGAACAGCAGGCGGTGACCGGGATGGTAGAAGTCTTCCTCGCTCAGTAACTCGACTATCTGGTCCCAGGAGGCGGGGTGCAGCAACACCCCTCCCAGCACCGCCTGTTCGGCGGGTATCGAGTGAGGCGGAACCCGCAACGCCCGGGAGGACGGTTCGGAAATCAATTCGCTAGGCGCGGAAGACATCAGGACACTCCGATTAATAGGATGCGCTGATTAAAACAGTTCCCGGCACGCAGCTTCTCTCCGCCATTCCCGCGCAGGCGGGAATCCAGCGCAAAAAGAGCGCGGAACGCGCACATATGAGCGATGGCGGCGGCAGGCGGCGGCGCGAGTTTATGGCTGCTGTCTGCGGCGCCCTCGCCCCGCCCCGAAGGAGCGCGAAGCGCGCGCTTGTTATGCTGGATTCCCGCCTGCGCGGGAATGGCGAGG
>JAPPPX010000137.1:0-3074 GCA_028817305.1 Gammaproteobacteria bacterium
TTCGATGGGGACCTGGAAAGTCACCTGCGCGCCATCGGCGGCGCTCTGCGCAAACTGCACGCCGCCCAGGGCGCTCGGAAACCCGAGATTGCGCTCGGCGCGCACGGCACTAAAATCGCTGACGCTGGCGGTGTAGGCGGCGTTGGGGGTGCCGATATTCCAGTCCAGCATGGTCATCTCGGCCAGGGCCGGGCCGTTGTGGGTGACCATGCAGCTCAACATGCCGGCGGACTCGGCCACGGCGGACGGGCAGCTCAGGGTGAAGGTGTGCGGATCGTTGGCGGCGATGGTGGTGGTATAGACCGAGCGCCCGAGAGTCCAATCGCTGCCGCTGGGGTCGGCGTCGGTGCCGTTGACGCGAATGCCGCCGATGGTAATGCTGAACGACTCGGCCCCCTCGGAGACGCTGTCGTCATTGATGGCGACGGTGAAGGTCTTCAGCGCGCCGCTGGCCTCGCCGGCGGTGAAGACGATGGCATCGTCGCCGCTGGTGTCGCCGCTGAAGTCGGCGTTGGCGGTGTCGCCGATGGCGGCAACCGCCGGCTCCGGGCACTCGTTGCAGATGGTGTCGCGGGCGGCGACGCCGTGGCTGAGCGTCCAGTCCAGGGTCACGCCGCCCGCGGGGATGCTTTGCCCGGAGCCGCTGTAATAGCGCACCTGGTAGGTGAGCGTGCCGGCGCCCTCCACCACTTCGTTGGCGGCGACGGCGGCGCCGACATTGGCGGCGGTGATGAAGAACAACCCGCCGCGGCGGCGCACGTTCACCTGCCCCTGTACGCCGGCGCCCAGGGACACGGCGCCGCCGTTGCCGGCCACTTCGGTGAGGGTGACGGTGAAGGTCGCAGGCTCGGTGGCCGAGGTGACCGACGCCAGCGGCAGGCGCACGCGGATGTGGAGGCGCTCCGACTCCAGGTAACTGATGCCCACCTGGGTGCGGGAGAGGCGGAGCTCGCCGGTGCGCGGGTAGGCGGAGAGCGCCGCGCCGCCGCTGCCGGGCGTGGCGCGGTCGAAAATGGTGCCGCCGATGCGGTAGCGAATGCGCACCGCGCCGGTGACGGCGTTGTGGCCGGCGGCAAGGGGATCCGGGTCGAGGTCGGCGTCGTCGCCGTCCGGCAGGTGGAAACTGAGCGGGAAGCCGACGAAGTAGTCGGACTGGGCGCGGGAGGGGTAGCCGACCTGGTTCGCGCGGATGGCGTCGCGGTCGTTGACCGCCGGGATGCTGCCGGCGGTATCCACCTCGCTGGCGCGGCAGCCGCTGCCGGCGCCGGCGCAGTCGGCGTTGCCGATGCTGACCGTCAGGCGGGCGTCGTCCTCGCTGCTGGCGGCGATGGTGAAGTCCACGTCGGTGGCGGTGCCGGCATTGATGCCGCTGTTGCCGCTGGTGTTGACATCTATGGTGAAGTCCTCGGCGGACTCCATCGCGCCGTCGTCGTTCAGGAGGAAGGGGAGGTTGATGGTCCAGGGGCCGGTGGCCTGGGCGGCCAGGGCGGCGCTCACGCGCACCGCGCCCTGGGGCAGCGTGGCGTAGATTTGGGTGCGGGCGCATCTGCCTGCCGTGACATCGTCGTCGCTGTCGTAGCCGTTTATGCACTGCAGAAAGTCGCTGGGCGAGACATCGCCGTTGGCGCCGTCCGCATCCTGCGTCACCGCCCAACTAATGAGGGCGCCTTCCTGCGGCCGGCCGCTGGAGATGCTGAGGCGGAATCTGAGCGGGTTGTCGTTGCCGGAGGGCGCGGCTTCCCGCCAACTGCCGTCGGCTTCGTCGCCGTCGGTGTCGGTGCCGCGAATGGCTTCCGCGGTGAAGGTGGCGGTGTCGCTGGCGTTAATGGTGAAGCCGTCGCCGGGCACCTCGCCGACTTCTTCGGGGCGGTCGGTGAGCACCTGAAAGTATAAGGCCTCGGCCGGCTCGGCGAAAGCGTCGTCCGCGACGGTGAAAGAGACCGAGAACGCATCGGTGCTGTTGTCGCCGGGCCAACTGCTCACCACCAGGGTCTGCTGGGCGATGATGTGGCGGGTGGCGTCCGTGGTGATGGTGCCGATGCCCATGCTGCCGGCAGTGCCGTCATGGGCGACATGGGCCGCGGTCACCGTCACCCCGGTGACATCAATATCGCCGACGGCGGCCGGGTAGCGGACGCTGCTGTCGCCGTCGCCGTGGCGGGTGCTGCCCACGAAACGCCAGGTGATGCGCAACGGGTTGGCGGCGTTCAGGGTGCCGCTCGGCGCGAGGCCGCGGAAACGCACGTTGTAAGTGCGCGTGTCGCCTTCGTTGGCATCGTCGATGCTGGCGTCGCGGGCCTGCAGCCAGGCCGGGCTGCTGTCCGCGGTGCCGAAAGTGCTGGCGCGGTGTTGGGCAAGCCGGGTGAAGTCATAATCCGGCAGCACGGTGTCGCCGGGGCTCAGGGTGTTGTTGTCCACGGCGAACAGCCTCACGGTGTAGGTGGTGTCGTTAAACGCATTGTCCGCCACCTCCAGCACGGCCTCGGTCTCGCCCTGGGGGATCACCACCCAGCCGTAGCCCTGCGGCGCGAAACCGCCCTCCGGTCGGGTCAGAAAGTCGCCGGCGCCGGGGAGGCAGCGGCCTCTGTTGTCGCAGGCGCGGAAGCGATTGGCGGCGGCGCTGCCGCCGGTCAGGTAGAAGAAAGCGGGGTCGGTGTCCGCGGCGGGATTGCTGTCGGCCAGAACCGTCCACAAGCGGAAGCCGTTGCTGGCCTCGGAAGTAGAATAAAAAGTGTACCACAGGCGGTAGGTGTCGTCGGCGCCGGCTTGGGTATCGCCGGCGGCGGCGTCGTCATCGGTGAGGGTGAAGGTAAAGCGGATGCGGCGGCCGTTTTGGCTGCCGCTGGTGACGCCGGCCTGCCCGGCGCTGACCGCCACCGTGCCGGCCGCGCTGGCGGTGTTCGGCTCGGCGCCGAGGATGGTGTAGTCCAGCGAGCGGTCGTTGGGGCCGGCGGCCAGGGCGACCGTGCCGCCGCCGCTGCCGGCTACGGTGGGCGTGCCGACCAGGCGCAGGTTCAGGGTCTCGTCCAATTCCGCCGCATCGTCATCCACCAAGGGCACGATGATGATCAGGC
>JAPPPX010000137.1:3360-5627 GCA_028817305.1 Gammaproteobacteria bacterium
CTCCCGCCGCTGGGCGCGGGTCAGCTCCTCGCGCAGGGTGTAACTGTTGCCGCTGCCGCCGCCCTGGTTGGTGGTGGTGGTGGTGATGCCGCCGCTGCCGGGGTTGGCGACGAACGGGTCGGCCACCGCCGGGGCGCGCTCCACGCTGAGCGCCGCCGCCGAAGCCGGGACCGCGATGCTGCCGTCGGCTTCGGTGCACGACGCGGTGCAGACCGCCGGCAGGGGGTCGGGCCGGGCGCCGGCGTCGGTGTACTGGATGGTGCGGCGCAGGCGCAGTTTGTAGTGGAAAGTGCCGCCGTCGCTCAGGCGGTTCAAGGGGTGCAGACGCACCAGAATGTAGGCGGTTTGGGCGTGGCCGGCGGGCACGGTGGCGGTGCCGCTGGGCAGGGCGCGGCCAGCGAACATCTCGCGCACCGCCGCGCTCTGGCCTCCGGCGAGGCCCTCGGTGACCACCTCCCATTCCACCTCCGCCCGCGCGGCGCGGAAACCGCTGATAGCCACAGAGAACACGGCGGTGTCGCCGGGGGCGGCGTTGGCGGCGCTGGCATCGGCGGTGACGGTGACGGTGCCGGCGGTGGGGGCGGTGGCTTCGCTGGAGTCGGCGATGGCGACGGTGACGGCACTGTTGGCGGCGTCCAAAGTGGGCGCGGGCGCGGCGGCGCTGGCGACGGTGGGCGTACCGAGCGTCACGGTGAGCATGTCGCCGGTCTCGGCCCCGGCGCCGTCCACGAGAATGTAGAGCGTGAAGCGCGCGCTGAGGTCGCCGCGGCCAATCGCTACGCTGTTGCCGGTCAAGGCGCCGTGCACGTCGGCGGCGGCGATGCCGGTGCCGCCGATGGTGTAGGGCACGGTGACATCCCCGTCATAAACCGCCGTCATGGTGACGGTGAACGCCGCCGCATCGCCCTCGGCGAGCGGCCCGGCGGGGCCGCCGATGCTGACCATCTGGGCAAAAGCCGGCTGCGGCAGCAGACCCGCCAGCACGGCGCTGGCCGCCAAGCCCAGCCAGGCGCGTCTCCGGCGCCGCCCGGATACCCTCCCGGACGCCCGGCATTCCCCGGATGCGGAGTCAAAAGCGGCGATACGCGCGCACCTGGTTACGGCATTCATGACAATTACCTCCCCTAACGGCAAAAAACCAGATAAAGCCATATTCGGGGCTTACTGTATCCCAGCGCCGCAAAAATTGCCAACAGTTGCCGCGCAGGAAGCCCCGGGGCGCCCGAAAGGGCGAAATGACACGGGGAGAGGCCGTGCAAAAACCGTCTCCGCCTCTTTGCTATCTGTCATTCCGCCTCTTTTCCGTCTGTCGCTCCGGCTTTTTTCTGTCTGTCATCCCTGCTTTTTTCCGTCATTCCGCCTCTTTTCCGTCATTCCGGCGAAAGCCGGAATCCCGCGCAAATACAGCGCGGAACGCGCACATTGCAGCGCCCGACGGCCCGCCCCCTGCCTTCAAAGGAGCGCGAAGCGCGCGCTTTCTATGCGGGATTCCGGCTTTCGCCGGTATGACATAGAGGGGGCCGGTATGACATAGAGGGGGGCGGTATGACATGGAGGAGGCCGGTATGACATGGAGGAGGCCGGTATGACATGGAGGAGGCCGGTATGACATGGAGGGGGCCGGTATGACATGGAGGAGGCCGGAAGGACACGGGGGGAGGCCGGAAGGACACGGGGGGAGGCCGGAAGGACAGGGAAAACGGCTTGAAAAAAACCCGGAGCCCCCGATGCCGCCACACCTGCAAAGGCATGCGTCAGGCTCGATCATTCAAAGGAGATCGTCGTACAAATCCCGCCACTCGGGGTTTCGTGCCTCAATCAACTCCAGTTTCCATTGCCGTTTCCACTCTTTTATCCGTTTCTCCCGCACTATGGCGTTATACATGTCGCCGTGCAGTTCAAAATAAACCAACCGATGGAGATGATATTTCTTGGTAAAGCCTTCGGTAATGTCGTTCTTGTGTTGCCAAACACGACGAGGCAAGTCGCCGGTGACGCCAGTGTAAAGAGTGCCGGCGCGTTTGTCGGCCATGATATAGACGGCAGGTTGCATGGGGCAGTGGACTCCGGCTCCGAGTCAAACTCGGGAGATGTTTTACTGAGTGGCGGTATGTTGCCATTTTCACGGCGTTCAAGTTAAGCGAGTTTTTCTGTCCTTCCGCCTTTTTTCGTCATTCCGCCTCTTTTCCGTCATTCCGCCTTTTTTTCGTCATTCCGGCGAAAGCCGGAATCCCGCGCAAATACAGCGCGGTACGCGCACATTGCAG
>JAPPPX010000124.1 GCA_028817305.1 Gammaproteobacteria bacterium
CGGATATTTGCCGTGCCAGTGGGTAGTTTTTCGCGCGGCTCTGGATTTTCGGAGTTTTTGCACAGACTGGAAAGCCGGAATCTCATAGGGGATGCCGAGTTCGGAAGCTGTTGTCATGTCAATCCGCCGTGGATTCCCGCCCCGGTTCGGGCCAGGGTCGGGCTTGGCGCAGGAGCGGGGCGCGGGGCGCTTCTTTCCCCCAGCGCGTAGCGGCCAGGGCGCTGGACAGGGGCTGGAAGGCGTCGCCGGCGGCTCTACGCGGACTCCCCGGTGCCGCCGCCGCGGGCCAGCAGGCGGTCCAGCCAGAAATTGGAGAGTTTTTCCTGCATGGAGTTCTGCCGCAGGCGCGCGTTCAGGTGCTCGAAGTCCACGCGGTCCAGGGCCTGGTCCTGGTTGTAGCAGGAATAAACGAAATATTCCTCTCCGGTGCGGGGGTCCGTGTGCCGGCACAGGCACTGGGCGCAGACCCCTTTCATCATGCACTGCATGGGAGAGTTGATCGAGCCGATCGCGGTATGGGACTCTTTGAGCAGGGGCGCCAGCGGGCCGTGCCGCGCCTCTTTAACGGCGCGCATCATGCGGTCCGAGCCGATCGCGATCATATGGTCCACGTCTTGCAGCCGGATCGGGGTCGCGCCCAGTTCGCCCCGGCCGTAAGCCAGCATTGCTTCCACGATATTGCCTACGGCCGTCTTGTCCTGTGGCCGGCGCTTCGCTATGGGCGCATTGCCGCGGTCCACGGTCCAGACGACGATGTCCGCGGCCGCCTCCATCTCTTCGGGCTTGAATACGTCCTCGCTGCGGCGGTAGCCGGCAAAGTACAGTACCCGGGCCCCGGCGGCGCGTAGCGACTGGCCTATGGAGAATTGTACGGCGTTGCCCAGCCCGCCCCCGGCCAGCAACACGGTGCGTCCGGCCGGCAATTCCGTCGCCTGCCCGGTAACGCCCATCACCACCAGGGGGTCGCCCGGTTTCCAGAGCGCGCATAGGCGTGAGGAACTTCCCATCTCCAGGGCGACCAGCGAGATCAGCCCCCGCTTTTTGTCCACGGAGGCGCCGGTCAGCGCCAATCCCTCGGAGACCAGCTTGGTGTCTTCCACCGCGGCGGCCAGGGTCTCGTAGTTCTGTACCCGGTAGAACTGCCCCGGCCGGAATTTTCTGGCCTGCATCGGCGCTTTGACCACGACCTCGACGATGGTGGGCGTCAGGCGGTTCACCTCGCGGACCGTGGCTTGCAGTTGCCTGTCCATCCGCGCGAACAGGCGGCGCAGTTGCAATTCCCGTTGCGGCTGCGCCGCGGGGTCCAGGTGCCGCAGTTCCCGCTCGAACAGCCGCACGATATAGGGATAGCCGTCGCGGGCGCTGGCCATGGCCCGCACCACGCTGCCGGCATAGACGGGATGCGCGTCGCCGTAGAAGGTGATGCGGCGCCCGTCCCGGCAGTACGAAGTGAATGGCGCGGGCCGGCCTACCTTGGGCAGGGGCGTGTCCTCCATGGGCAGAAAATCGTCGCCGCCATCGTCGTTTCGGGCGGGTTCGTAGCGCTGGAAGCTGCTGCGGTCCATACGGAAGGAATAGGGATATTCCTGTTCGTATATGGTGTTCGGGACGGTGCCCGCGGCGATAAACAGGCTTTTCAGCGGCACTTCTACGGTCTCTCGAGAGTTTTGCCATCCGCCGTCCTGTTGCCGTGTGTGCCGGAAGCGCACCGCCCGCAGCGCCCCCCAGCGGTCGGCAAGCGCCTGATCCGGCGTCAGGCACTCGGTCAGTTCGATGCCCTCGCGCAGGGCCTCGCGCAGCTCTTCGTGGTTGAGGCGGTAGGCGGGCGAGTCCTGTACCCGTTTGCGGTAGTACAGGGTGACGCCCCCCCAGCGCCGCAGCAGGGAGGCCAGGTCGGGGGCGCGGCCTTCGTCTTGCGCCCGCCGCCGCTCGGCGCGGAGCTCGCGGGCGTGGCTCAGGAATTCGTCCAGGATCTCCCGTTCCTCTTCGTCCATGGCGTCCCGGATCTGCCGCTCCATGCCATCCGCGGCCAACCGCCGGTAGCGCATAAATACCTTCTCCACTTGTTCCGGGTAATAGGCCAGCGCCTCGGTCGCCGTGTCTATGGCCGTCAGGCCGCCGCCGATGACGCCGGCGGGGAGCCGGATTTGCAGATTGGCGAGCGAATTGCGCCGGGAGGCGCCGCTTAACTGCAACGCCATCAGGAAGTCCGAGGCCTTGCGGATGCCGCGGATCAGGTTGTTCTCCATTCCGATGATGGTAGGTTTGCCGGCCCCGCAGGCCAGCGCGATGTGGTCGAAGCCGAACTCCCAGGCGTCCTCGATGTCCAGCGTCCCGCCGAAACGGACGCCGCCGTAGCAGCGGAAGGAGCGCCGCCGCGCCAGCGTCAGGTGGATGACGGCCAGCAGGTTCTTGTCCCAGCGGGCCGTGATCCCATACTCGGCGACGCCGCCGAAGCCGGCCATGGCGCGCCGGTCCAGCGGCCGGTAGAGTTTGCGGAAATCCCGCAACGGTTGCGGCGGACGCCCTTCCGTTCCCGTTCGTTCCGGCGCCAGGGGTTCGATCTTCAGGGCGTCCAGCCCCGCCACGCCGAAGCCTTCGTTCAGCAGGTAATGCGCCAGGGTGTAGCCCGCCGGGCCCATGCCGACCACCAGCACGTTCTTGCCGTTGTAGGGCAGCGAGTAGGGACGTCTCCGGTTCAACGGGTTCCAGCGCGCCAGCAGGCTGTAGATCTCGAACCCCCAGGGCATGAACAACACCTGGGTCAGCGCGAAGGTCTCCACCTGCGGGATGTTGACCGGCTCGCTCTTCTGAAAGATGCAGCCCTTCATACAATCGTTGCAGATGCGGTGTCCGGTCCCCGGACACATGGGGTTGTCCACCATGATCAGCGCCAGCGCCCCGATGTAGTCGCCGTGCCGGGCCAGCAACTGCATCTCGGAGATTTTTTCTTCCAGCGGGCAGCCGATGATCGCGTTGCCCAGCGGATTGCGTCGGTAATCGCCGGTCTTGCGGTTCCGCATCCCCCGGGAGCAGGAATCGGCGGCGCGGTCGTGGCAGTAGAGGCAGCGCTCCAGTTCGTAGAGTTCCTGTCTCAGGTTGCAGCGGCGGTCGGTGAGGTCGAAGCCGTTGCGGTGCCTGCGATCTTCCGGTTTCGCGGCCCAGCTTTCGTAGCCGTCGCGGCGGCGGCGCTGGTGCGTCACCAGTGTCGCGAAGTCGTTCTTGCGCGGCGTCTTCAGGCAGATCCAATTAGCGGCCCGCGGCAATAGTCGTGGGCGTTGCAGGCACAGCCAGCACCACCGTTCCACGCATTGCAGCAGGGCCTCGGCCAGGGCGGTCGGCGCCTGCATCTCCAGTTCCGCGGCGAATAACGCCGCGTCGTCGGTTGCTGTGCCGGGCGCCGTGCCGGCAGCCCGCAATGCCGCCGCGATGGCCGCCGCCTCCGTTGCGGCCGCGGCTTTTTCCGGGGGCTCTTTCAGGCGTCCGGCCAGCCTTGCCAAAGTCATGCCGGTTTTGCATAGCCGCCATTCCGGATCGTCGGCGCCTGGGGCGACGACCTGCGTCAAGCGCTGCAGTTTGCGCTCCAGCAATGCCGCATTCCAGGTGTCCACATCGTCGTTTCGGAACCGTTCGGCCAAGTGCTGCGCCACCTCCCGGCGAAAGGCGAAGACGGTGTCCAACTCCCGTCGTGCCCGGGCGCGTTTTTCTCCCGCGGCCTCTTGGAGCCGGAATAGCCGTTCCACAAAGCGGCTTAGATGCGGGGCCACCTCGACCAGCAAAGCCGAGCTTTGTACCGCCGGCATGGACTCGCCGTCAGGCCGCAGGTAGTCCCGGTAGCGGCGGCACAGTGCGGCGTCCTCTTGCTCCAGGTCTTCCTCGAAGCGCCGCGCCAGGTCGCGCAGGCGCACCGGGTCGTGCAGATCCGCGTAGGAAAATCCCGGAATGCCCGGGCGCAAGGTTTCGCTCACTCTGCCGTGCGGCGGCGCCGTGGTCGTATCGGGAGGGCCGGGCCCCATTTCACGCTGGAGGCGTGGGGGCGCAGTAGAGGCGCCCCCCTTGGGGCGGCAGTTGTCGCGGAGGAGGTCTGCACGAGTTCGTGGGCGATTGTAACGATACGGCGCGCTAAAGGACAGCGCTATCCGTCGTGTAGCGCTGCCTGCGTCCCCATGGCGCCCCTGCACGGCGCGCCTTGCGAGCGCATCTCCAGGGCGGCGGGGTGCCCGTAGCGGGCGGCGGTGTTCAGCGCTTCCGGCTGCCGCCGCGGGAAGGGCGTCGCGCCCGTTGCGGGGACTTGCCGAAGGGCCAGGGCCGTTCCTCGGTCTGGTAGGTGACGTAGCGCAGGATCTGCTCGGCGTAGCTGCTGGCGCGCTCGCTAAGTTCCAGCAATTGCGGGTTGATTTTGCCCACTAGCAGCTGGGCCAGAAATTGGAACAAAACCAGGATCCAGATCAGCCAGGCGAAACAGAAATAGAACAATATGCCAAAGCCCAGCATGAACAGCCCTCGTTGCCAGTGCGCCCAGCTGCCCAGGCGGTTGGTCATGGCGGTCAACCAGGCGGGCGGGGGCTTTTTGGCGGCGGCAGCCGTTTTCTTGCCGCTGTCCGCGTCCCGCGCCTTTTCCGTGCCGGGTGGCGTGTGTTCCGCTTTCCTGCCCTGAGGGGTGGATTTCTGTTCCTTGTCCTCTGCCATGGTCCTGTCCTCCGTTGCTGCGAAAAAACCCCAAGCCGGGATTATACGGCATGAATCGAGAAGATGTATTCCGGCGCGCAAGCCGGAATCCCTCTTGCGGCCTCGGGCAGCGCGTATGAGATTCCGGTTTGCGTGTCTGAGCCTGTACACCGGCTGTTCGCGGGGGATTGCTTGCGGCGCGGCGTGGGGGATAATGTTCGGCAGGATGGTATTTGCCTATTACCAGCGCCTGTCGCCCCGGATGCGCGCGATCTACAGGGCCAGCGACCGGGTCGAGGAGGTGCGCCTGCGCCGCCCGGAGGAATTGCGGCCGTTGGCGCTGGCATTGCAGAGCTCCCTGGCCACCGGCGACCGGGAGAGGATCGCGCAGGATTGCCGCCGGTTGATCTCCGGGATCGCTGCCGATCTGGGGGTCGCCGCGGCGGGGGTGCGGGTGCTGGCGCAGCGTCCCAGCGGCCGCGATTCCGAATTGCATGGCCTGTATGAGCCGGACTCCGCCTGTATTCAGGTGTGGATGCGCACTGCCCGGCACCGGCGAGTAGTGGCCTTCCGCACGTTTTTGCGCACCTTGCTGCACGAGCTTTGTCATCACCTGGATTACCGGTGGCTGCAGCTGCCGGATAGCCTGCATACCGAAGGGTTTTTCGCCCGCGAGTCCAGTCTGTTCAAACAGTTGTTGCCGCCGGGGGGGAGGGACGCGGCGGCCTCGCCGCCGTCCCCGCCGGCGCCCCGTCCCGCCGCTGCCGACGGCGCTGTTTTGTTGCCGCGGCGGCGCCTGTCGTCCCTGCTCAGCGCCAACCGGGAAAAAGATTAGGGACGATTGTCGTTCCTGCCGTTGCTGCCGCTCCTGGCCCGTTCGCGGCCCGTTACCGGATTTGCGGGTCCTGGGTAAACATCCGTTCCAGCAATCGCTTGACCGGGGCGGCCATGCCGATGCGGCGTTTCGTCGGCGCGGCCAGCCAGCGCCAGCGCCCGCCGGCGCCGGGCGGCTCTTCGGCGATGCCCGTCGCTGCCGTTATCTCCGCCGTCTCCGCCGTCGCGCTCCGCGCCGGCCGCGGCCGTGAATTCCTGGCCCCGCTTTTGCGCGGGGGCGCTTGCTTTTTGCGGGAATGGCGGCTGGCGCCGGTCGTCCCGCGGTCCGCCAACCGCAGCAGGATCGGCTCGATGTGCAGGCGGAAGTGGCTGAAGTCGTGCCGGAATGGGGTACCCCGGGCAATCTCGCTAATCGTCGCGGCGGGGTCGCTCAGTCGCTGCCGCAGCCATTCGGCGGGGTCGCGGTCGGCGGGACATTCGGGGAGGCACCACAGGCCGCCCCACAGTCCGGCGGGCGGGCGGCGCTCCATGAGCAGCCGGTCTTGCGGGTCGCGGATTAAGAGAAAGCGAGTGCGGCGCACGGGCAGTTCCCGGCCCGGGCGCGTCCTGGGCAGGGCTTCCTGGCGCCCCTGGCGCCGCGCCCGGCAGCCGGGGCGCAACGGGCACTCGTCGCAACGTGGGCCGCGCGGCGTACAGACCAGGGCGCCCAGGTCCATGATCGCCTGGGTGTATTCCCGGACCTGCCGCCGCGGCGTGTGCTGTTCGGCCAGCGCCCAGAGGCGCCGTTGCGCCGCGGCCCGGCCCGGCCATTCCTCGAGCAGGTGGTAGCGGCACAGCACCCGCCGGACATTGCCGTCCAGGATGGCGTGGCGGCGCCCGTATCCCAGCGCCAGGATCGCGCCGGCGGTGGAGCGGCCGATGCCGGGCAGTTGCCGCAGGGCTTCGGCATCGTCTGGCACCCGGCCGTCGTGGCGGCGGACGATCTCCTGCGCCGCCCGGTGCAGGTTGCGAGCGCGGGCGTAGTAGCCGAGGCCGCTCCACAGGTGCAGGACTTCGTCCAGGGGGGCGGCGGCCAGCCGCGCTGCGTCCGGGAACCGCGCCAGAAAACGGCGGTAGTAGGGAATAACCGCGGCGACGCGGGTCTGCTGCAGCATGATCTCGGAGACCCAGGTGCGGTAGGGGTCGCGGCGCCCGGTTTGCCAGGGCAGGTTGCGGCGCCCGCGTCGGCGGCGCCAGGCGAGCAGGGGCGCGGCGATGCCCGAGGCATCGCCTAGAATGGCAGCAGGTCCCGGAGCGCGTCCTTCAAGTCGTCTTCCAGGTCTTTGGGGCGCTCCTTTTGCTCTCGCGTTTCTTTCTCCCCCGCCGCTTCTCCCTCTCCCGCCGTGTCCGCTGTCCCCGGCAGGAGTTTTTCCTCGAGCTTGCCCAGGATGGATTGCTTGAGCAGGGCGCCGAGTTCCGGGACGTAGGACAGCTGCGGCGGGCGGCCGCTAATGCGGATGGGGATCGTCAGGCCGTTGTCCAGGGCGGCGGTGACCCGGTAATCCAGGAGGTTCTGTTCCAGCTGGTAATTGCCTTTGCCCGTGATGCGCAGCCGGGGCGCGCTGGCGCTCAGGTCGTCGTTGCGTATCACCCCCTCGCCGATCTGCAAGGTGGCATCTAACATGGCCAGTTCGGTGCGGGCCTCGGCGTCGTCTCGGTGGCTGTGTTCGCCGGGGCGCCGGTCGGTTAAGGCGCGCCATACCTCGATCTTCTTCATGATATCAATGCCCCGGTAGGTGCCGTCGCGCAGGCGCAGGCTGGCGCTGCCGCCAAGCCCGCGGCGCAACTCGTCGCCCGAGAATCCTTGGCCAGCGAGTTGCCACTCCAAACCCAGCGTGCCCTCCAGACGCGAGCGGCCGGCAAGGTCCCGCAGGACGGCGCCCAGGTCAATCGCCGTGCCTTCGCCGCCCAGGGAGTAGCGCGGCCGCTCGCCGCCCAGGTCCAGTTCGCCGCGCGCCGCCAGTTGCCCGCCGTAGCCGGAGGCGCTCAGGGGAGAGACGCGGATCGTCTCGCCTTCCCGTTGCAGGCCCAGCACGATCTTTTGCAGGCGCAGGCGGCGCAGTATCAACTCCTCTATCGTCGCCTTGCCCTCGATCTCCAGATTCCGCAGCGGCGCGATCCAGGCGGCGCTGTCGGCGGCCGCCGGCGCCTTGTCCCCGGTCTTGTCCTGGGCCTCTTTCCCGGCGGCGGCAGGCGGCGGCAGATAGCGGTCCAGGTTCAGTCGCCCTGCCTCCAGTTGCAGCGTCGCGCGCGCCCGGGCGTCAGCCGCCGGGGCGCCCGGCGCGAAGAGGAACTCGCCGCGCAGTTCGGCCTCGTCCACGTGCATTTCTTTCAGGTCCAGGCGCCACTGCCCGGAGTCCAGGCGCAGTTCCGCGTCGAAGCCGGCCCGGCTCAGCGCCTTGGGGTCGGCGGTGGCGGGCATGCGATCCAGCAATAGCGGCAGCAGGCGTCGCGGCTCGATTGTCGGCGCCCGCAGCCGGGCCTCTACGCCCAGGGGCGCCCATTGCAGGCGCGCGCTGCCCGCCAGCTGCAGACCCGGCCCGCTCACGCTCAGTTCTTCCAGCCCGGCGCGGGGCGGCTTGCCGCTGCGTTCCCACCAAGCCTGTCCTTGCAACTCCAACGGCTGTTCGTTGCCGGTTAATTGCAGCAGCAGCCGCAGGGGCGCCAGCCGCGGCCGGGACGGCGCGCCGGCGATGTCCCCCCGCAGCTGCAGCGAGCGGACCCGGCCGCTCCAGCGCTCCTGGCCCAGCGCCTGCAGGAGCCGGGAGATATTCTGGTCGGCGTCAAGGCGCAGTTCGCCCTGCAGGGACTTGTCGCCTTCCTGGTTCAGGTGTCCCGCCAACTCCATGCCCAGGGTGCGGGCCGAGAGTTCCGGCACCTCGAATCGGTCGTCGGCGCCGTCCAGGGCGAAGCGCCCGGCCAACTCGAAGGAGCGGTTTTTCTCCGCGGCGTAGGCATCCGCGATGCGAGCCAGCGGCGATTGCGGATCGCCGTACAGCAGGGAATACAGTTTCAGCAGTCGGGGGAGGTCGGGGCCGCCGCCCTGGAACTGGCCTTGCCAGCGGGGCCGGGTGCCGCCGCCGAGGGCGCTGCCCTCGAGATCGGCCCGCAGCGAGGCGCCCAGCAGTTCCAACTCCAGTTTCCTGGCGATCGCCTTGTCTTCTTCCAGACGCAATTCGGGCGCGTGCAGGCGGAAGGAGAGGTCTTCCTTGCGCCCTGGCGCGTCCAGCTCCAGGCCCAGTATCCGCAGCAGGCGGGGCAGGTTTTCCCCTTGCGCCTCCAGCTGTGCCTGCGCCGCCGCCGGGGCGATGCGCCCCTGTCCCTGGATTTGCAGTCCCAGACCCCGCAGTCGGGAGGGCTCGATCCGCAGCGTCCCGTCGTCCAGAGAGAAGCGCAGTCCGGTGTCCAGTTGCAGTTGGCCGCGGCCGCCAGGCAGGGTGTCGCCCGCGAGTTCCAGGTCCAGGCGCAACGGCTGCAGGGCGGCGGAGTCCTCGTCATAGGCCAGCGTTCCTTGCAGTTTCAGCCTGCCCTCCAGGCCGGGCGTGGCGCGCAGGAGCATCCCGCCTTGCAGTTTGCCGCCGCCGTCCAGTTGCGCCGTGAGCTCCTCGATCAGCAGCTGCCGGTCGTTGCCCCGGTCGAGGAAGATGCGGGCGTCCGTGATGTTGGCGCTGGCCAGCACTACCGGCGGCAGCGTCGTCGGCAGGGAGGGCGTGGGCGCGGGCGGCGCAGCCGGTTCTGCCTCCAGAACCCCCCGGTCGCGGACCAGGTTCAGGCGCAGGCCGTTCAGCTCCAGGTGTTCGATCCGCGGCGCCTTCTCGAACAGGGAGACCGGGTCCAGCGCGGCCCGGAAGCGCTGGAAGTGCAGAAATGCCGGCTCGGCAGGGCGGCCAGGCAAGTTGCCTATCGTTACGTCTTCCAGGGTCAGGTCCAGCAGCGGCCGCAGTTGCAGGCTGGCCGCGCCGATCTCCACCGGTCTGCCCAGCGCCTCGCTGGCGCCGGCGGCAACCGAGCCTCGGTAGTCGTTCAAATTCTCCGCGAAGTGAAAGGTCAACGCGACCAGCACCGCGACGATCAAGGCAAGGATCAGCGGCGGCCCCAGGATGAGGGCGACGATGGCGTATTTCCTGTTCACCGGGGAACTACTCCGCGGCGCTTTTCGGCGCGCCTTTATCCGTGTCCCCGGGCGCATCCGCCGCCGCGCCGTTGGCTTCTTCCGCGGCCGCGGCCAGGAAGGCGCGGGCGCGGCGGGCGGCCTCGCGCACCCGCGCGGGGGCGGTGCCGCCTATATGATCGCGGGAGGTAACGATACGCTCCAGATCCAGCCGGGGGAACAGGTCTTCGGCTATATGTTCGCTGAATTGCCGCAATCCGGCGAGCCCCATACCGGCCAGGGTTTTGCCCTGCGCCATGGCCTCGCGCACCGCCCGCCCCGCCGCGGCGTGGGCGGCGCGAAAGGGCATTCCCTTGCCGACCAGGTAATCCGCCAATTCCGTGGCCTCCGGGTATCCTGCCGCCGCCGCCTCGCGCATCCGTTCGCGCCGGAAGCGCAATGCCGGCACCAGGTCCGCATAGACGCGCAGGCAGTCCCGCACCGTATCCACGATGTCGAAGACGGGTTCCTTGTCTTCCTGGTTGTCGCGGTTGTAGGCCAGGGGCTGCGCCTTGATCAGGGTCAGCAGGGCCACGAGATGCCCGTACACGCGGCCCGTCTTGCCGCGCACCAGTTCGGGCAGGTCCGGGTTCTTCTTCTGCGGCATGATGGAAGAGCCCGTGCAGTAGCGTTCCGGCAGTTCGACGAAGCCGAACGGCGGCGACATCCACAGCACGATCTCCTCCGAGAAACGCGACAGGTGCGCCATCAGCAGCGAGCAGGCCGCCGCGAACTCCACGCAGAAATCGCGGTCGCTGACGGCGTCCATGGAGTTCCGCGCCACTTGCCGGAAGCCCAGCAATTCCGCGCACCGTTGCCGGTCTATAGGGAAGCCGGTGCCGGCCAGCGCCGCCGCCCCCAGGGGCAGCACGTCCAGCCGCGCCAGGCAGTCCAGCAGGCGCCCCCGGTCGCGCGCCAGCATCTCGTACCAGGCCATCAGGTGGTGGCCGCAGGTGACCGGTTGCGCCGCTTGCAGGTGGGTCATGCCCGGCATCAGGGTATCCGCCTCGTCTCCGGCGCGCTCCGCCACGGCAGCCATGAGCCGTCGCAGCAATTCTTCGATGCGGCGCGTCTCCTCGCGCAGATAAAGGCGCAGGTCGGTGGCCACCTGGTCGTTGCGCGAGCGGGCGGTGTGCAGTTTGCCGGCGAGCGCGCCGATCCGCTCGGCGAGGCCGGCCTCGATGTTCATATGCACGTCTTCCAGTTCCTCGCGCCAGGCGAAGCGGCCCTGTTCGATCTCGGCGCGGATCTCCTCCAGCCCCGCCACGATCCGCTCGCATTCGCCGGGGCGCAGGATGCCGGTCTCGGCCAGCATCCGGGCATGGGCCACGGATGCGGTAATATCCTGCCGGTAGAGACGGCTGTCGAAGCCCACCGACGCGCCGAAGGACTCGGCGCGGGGGTCGGCGGCGTCGGAGAAGCGTCCCCCCCAGGGTTTTTTCAGGGGTTTTTTCGGGAATGGATCTTCGGGGGACACGAGGATATGGCAACCGCTGCCGGGTCGGGCGGGCGGAGCCGATTATAACGCAGGGAGGGAGCGATGGCGAACCAGACGAGGGGAGGACGGCGCTCCGGAGAGCAGGACTCTTTCCTGCCCGACCTCTGCCATGGCGAAAACGTATTGCTGGCGATGCTGGCCACCGAATTGCTCGCCGTCGTCCTCACCCTGGCCCGGCCCGAATCGGCCGCCATGTGGTTTATCCGCCTGGGGCTGTATTCGTTGTACATGCAGTGGGTGACCCTCAGTTGCCTGTCGTTGCTGTGCCTTGCCCGCCGCCGCCTGGCCCGGTTCTCCGACCGTTACAGCGCCTTGCTGGCCTATCTGATCATCCTGGCCGTCGCCCTCTTTATCGGCGTGGTGAGCTGGTGGCTGTTTTCCCCCCTGCCCATTTGGGGGGCGGAGGGAGAGGCGCATACGCCCTGGAATTTTCTGCTGCGCAGCCTGGCGATCAGCGGCATCCTGGGGGCGCTGTTCCTGCACTATCTCTACATGCAGCACCAGTGGCGCCGCCGCATCGTTTCCGAGAACCAGGCGCAGGTGCGGGCCCTGCAGGCGCGCATCCGCCCGCATTTTCTCTTTAATACGATGAACACGCTGGCGGCGCTGGTGCGCGACGATCCGGCGCAGGCCGAACTGCTGATCGAGAATCTGTGCGCCCTGTTCCGCGTCGCGCTGCGCGAATTCCCCGGCCTGGTTCGGTTGCCGGTGGAGTTGGACCTGTGCCGCCGCTACCTGGAGATGGAGCGGTTGCGGCTGGGGAAGCGGTTGCAGGTGCAGTGGGACATCGCCGCCCTGCCGGACGACGCCGGGATGCCGCCGCTGACCCTGCAGCCGTTGCTGGAGAACGCCGTCTATCACGGCATCGAGCCGCGCCACGGCGGCGGTTGCATCCGCGTGTCCGCGGGCCGCTCGGAGCAGGCGCTGCAGATCCGCATTGAGAATCCCCTGCCCGAGAGCTGGGCCGGGGGGCGCCAGGACGGCCACCGCCTGGCGCTGGAGAACGTGCGTGAACGCTTGCAGCACAGTTTTCCCGGGCCGACCGCGCTGCTGGCGGAGGAGCGGCAGGGGCGCTTCCTGGTTACCCTGGAGTTCCCGTTTTGCCGGGTCGAAGGTGAAGATCCTGATCGTAGATGACGAGTTGCCGGCGCGGCGCCGGCTCCTGCGCCTGCTGCGCGCCTGCGGCGTGCGGGAAGAGGTGCGGGAGGCCGCCGACGGCCTGGAGGCATTCCGGCTCGCCTCGCGGGCGCCGGCGGACTTGGTGCTGCTGGATATTCGCATGCCGGGCATGGACGGCCTGGAGGCGGCGGGGCACCTGGCCCGGCTGGTTCCGCCTCCCGCCGTGGTTTTCACTACCGCCTACGAGGCGCATGCCCTGGAGGCATTCGCGGTCAACGCCGTGGATTATCTGGTGAAACCGGTAACGCAGGGGCAACTGCAACGCGCCCTGGAGAGGGCGCGGGCGCCAAACCGCGCCCAGTTGGCCGCCCTGGCCGAGCGGCGGCAGGCACGGCGCAGCTACCTGGGCGGGCGGCAGAGCGGCAGCCTGCGTCTGGCGCCGGTGGCCGAGATTCGTTATTTCCGGGCCGAGCACAAGTATGTAGAGGCGGTCGCGCCGGAAAGCGTCCTGCTGTTGGAAGAAAGCCTGAAAGACCTGGAGCGCGAGTTCGCCCCGGATTTTCTGCGGGTGCACCGCAACGCCTTGGCCGCCATGCGCCATGTCCGCGCCCTGGAGCCGGCGGCCGGGGGCAGCCACCTGCTGCGCTTTCGCGGCCTGGAGGGCGTTATCCCGGTGAGCCGCCGCCTGTTGGCGGAGGTGCGCCGTCGCTTGCAGTCCGGCTGAAGAGGGCGGCGGTCTCGCGCGCGGCGGCAAGCGCCGCCAGCCTGCCGATTACCCCGTAGGGATAGAAGCGGTTGCCGTGGTCGTTGCCGGCCTCCCTCGGGGATTCCGCCGGCGGCTCTCCCGGCGCCTGGCCGCAGTCGGCGAAGGCGAGCGGCTGAAAATACATTCCCGGGGCGTTCAGATTCTCCTCGGCGCCGCGCTTGTTGTGCACCCGGTAGAAGCCGCCGACCACGCGGTTGCCCACGGTATATACCACCGGTTCGGCGACTCGCTCCGGGTTGCCCCAGGTCTCGCGGGTGAACACGCCCTCCTGGATGAGCACGCGGGTTACTTTTTGGCCCTCCTTGACGGTGGCCATGCGGCTGCGTTGCTTGCGGTTCAGTTGCAGCGCCTCCTCGGGGCTGCGCACGGTCATGACCGCCATGCCGTAGGTGCCGGTATCCGCCTTGAGCACGACGAACGGCCGGCTGGCGACGCCGTAGCGGCGGTATTTTTCGCCGATCTCCTCCAGCAGGGCGGCGACCCGGGCTTGCAGGCAGTGTTCCCCCTCTCTCTTCATGAAGTCTATGGCGCCGCAGTCGTAGCATAACGGCTCCAGCAGCCAGGGATCTTCCAGGCCGACAAAGGCGGCGAATTCCGCCGCCACCTGCCGGTAGTGGCTGAAATAGAGGGCCTTGGAGCGCTCCGACCAGCCCTGGTACGGCGAGGGCGCCACCCGCTGTTCCAGCCCCTCGAGGATCGGCGGCCGCCCGGAGGAGAGGTCGTTGTTGAGCAGAATCAGGTCCGGGTCGAAATCGCCTGCCCGCAGCCGATTGCCGTGCCGTTCCAGGGGCGGCGCCGGCTCGGTGTCGCCGGCGGGGGGCGCCGGCGCCGGCGCCGCGGCGCTTTGCAGCCGGCCGATGCGGGTCTCGAAGCCCGCCTGTTCCAGGATGCTGCGCAAGGTAGCCAAGTGCTGCGCGTAGTACGGGTTGCGCGTGTGGTTTTCCGGTACCACGAGGATGCGATCCACGACGATGCCCATGCCCTCCACGGCCTGCTGCACGGCTTGCACGCACAGGGGCGCGAAGGCGCGGTTCAGGTTGTTGAAGCCGGCCGGGAACAGGTTGGTGTCCACCGGGGCGATTTTGAAGCCCGCGTTGCGGATATCCACGGAGGCGTAGAAGGGCGGCGGCGTGGCGCGCCATTGGCGGCGGAACCAGGATTCGATCTGCGTCTGGCGCGCCAGCAGGTCGCGTTCCAACGGCTGCAGGGGGCCGGAGAGCGCCGTAGTCAGGTGCGGAACGGAGCTCTCGGCAAGGGAGATGGCGGCGTTATCGGGCATGGCGCATGGTGTTGGCCTTGTCATTCCGGCCACCCCCCCGTGTCATTCCGGCTTCGCCTCCGTGTCATTCCGGCTTCGCCCCCGCGTCATTCCGGCGAAAGCCGGAATCCCTCTTGGATAGCGGCATTATTGAGCATGGCGCATGGTGTCGGCCTTGTGTCATTCCGGCGCAAGCCGGAATCCCTCTTGGATGGGCAGCATTATTGGACATGGTGCATGGTGTCTGCTGTGGCGCGGGAAGAACTTGCGCGCCAGTATGCCACAAGGCGGCGCTGTTGGGGGAGGGGCGCTATACGGATGCCGCCGCTTCCGGGGCGCGATGCAGGCCGCTTATGCGCCTTTATGCGCCAGTCGGGTCGTCTGCAACCCGGCCTGTATTGCACCGAGGGCCGGCTGCGCGGCAACAGCCGCGGACGCTCCGGTCGTCTTGTCCTCTGGTACGCCTGCGGTCATGCGAGTCTCAAGGGCGGACACTTGAAGCTTGATCGCGTTTATTTCCTGGCTGAGGTCAAGCATGACGACCATCATCGTAGTGATGAGAATCAGCAACGCCAGCTGAATGGGAAGGAAGACGCCGACCATGAGCATGCGCAGGGAGGCAAGCGCGTCTTTGGTCGCCAAGGTTTCCTGATTCTTTTCCAC
>JAPPPX010000015.1 GCA_028817305.1 Gammaproteobacteria bacterium
GCGGGCAGCGACACGATCACGGTGCGGGTCACCGACCGGACGGCGCCCACCGCTGCCGCCGGCGCCGACCAAACGGTGAACGAGGGCGCGACGGTAACGCTGGACGGCAGGGGCAGCAGCAACGCGGCGGGCGTTGCCGCCACCGGCATCGGCTACGCCTGGACGCGCACCGACAGCAACACGCCCGCGGTCAGCCTCGCCAACCCGAACACCGCGCAGCCCACCTTCACCGCGCCGGACGTGGCCACCGCCGTGATCTACACCTTCAGCCTGGTGGTCACGCAGACGGCCACTGGCGTCGCCTCCGCGGCGGACGCGGTAAGCGTCACGGTCAACGACGACGACGCGCCCAGCGTCACCATTGACGGCGGCGCCCGGGTGGACGTGGCCGAGGGAGCGACGCACACCTTCGGCGCCAGCGTCACCGATGGCGGCAACACGGTTCTCACCTACGCCTGGAGCGTCGCCGCGGGCGGCGGCGGCTTTAATGACGCGGCGAGCGCGACGCCGATCTACACGGCGCCCGCCATTGCCGCCGCCGGCACGGCGCGGGACTTCACGGTCACGCTCATGGTCACGGACGGGCAGGGCAACGAGGGCAGCGACACGATCGCGGTGCGCGTCGCCGATCAGACTGTCCCCACTGCCGCCGCCGGCGCCGACCAAACGGTGAACGAAGGCGCGACGGTAACGCTGGACGGCAGGGGCAGCAGCAACGCGGCGGGCGTTGCCGCCACCGGCATCGGCTACGCCTGGACGCGCACCGACAGCAACACGCCCGCGGTCAGCCTCGCCAACCCGAACACCGCGCAGCCCACCTTCACCGCGCCGGACGTGGCCACCGCCGTGATCTACACCTTCAGCCTGGTGGTCACGCAGACGGCCACCGGCGTCGCCTCCGCGGCGGACACGGTGAACGTCACGGTCAACGATGTCCCCGCGCTCGATGGTCAGGCGTTATATACCAGCAATGGTTGTGGGAATTGCCATGGGACAGGCGTCTTGGGAGCGCCGATACTGGGCAATGCGGCTGACTGGACAGCGCGCATTGCCCGGGGAACCAGTTCTCTATATAACTCGGCGATCAACGGCAGGGGCGTCATGCCAGCTCGCGGGGGCAGCAGTGCGAGTGACGCTGAACTCAGGGCCATTGTAGATTACATGGTAGGCGAAGCGTCGCCGTGAGCGTACATGAGAGGGCTGTGCGGCAATGGTCCCGCACACCGCCGGGGTTATCAAGCCGTTACGCAATCGAGGGGAAAAGATTCCCATCCCCGCCATTTCTGCCCTCACCCCGCCATTTCTGCCCTCGCCCCGTCATTCCTGCCTCCTCTATGTCATTCCGGCGAAAGCCGGAATCCCGCATATAAAGCGCGCGCTTCGCGCTCCTTCATGACGGCTCGAGGGCGCGGCGGACAGCCATAAACTCGCGCCATCGCCTGCCGGCGCCATCGCGCGAATGTGCGCGTTCCGCGCTCTATTTGCGCGGGATTCCGGCTTTCCAGTCTGTGTAAAAACTATTCGTGCTTTTTGCAAAGTGGGAAAATAGCACTCGAAATCGTATGAAATCAGGGTCTGAGTGGGAATTTCATGCCGTTTTTGGCGGATATTTGCCGTGCCAGTGGGTAATTTTTCGCGCGGTTCTGAATTTTCGGAGTTTTTACACAGCCTGTTTCGCCGGAATGACGAGGGGGGGGAGCGCCGGAATGACGAGGGGGGGAGCGCCGGAATGACAGAAGAAAAGCGGGAATGGCGGATATTTGCCATGCCAGTGGGTAGTTTTTCGCACGGCTCTGGATTTTCGGGGTTTTTACACGGCCTGTTTCGCCGGAATGACAAGAAGCAACATATAAGCGGTATTTGCGGTGAACGGCGTGGTCGTCGGTTTCGACTTATTCGACAGCGCCGACCACTGCGCGCAGTATTTTCGCAAACCGTTGAACAGCCATGCCCTGGATGCGGCGGAAACCGCGGGTGCGGAAAGCGCGCCGCCCGAACGGGAGGCAGTGGAGGCGTTTCTCAAAAGCTTCGACCACGCTGAAGAAACCCTGCATCCCGCTATCGGAATGGGCGAAGACATTCGCGTGGAGACCGAAGCAGTGGTAGGCGCCGGCCTGCGCCTGCAGGAACAGTACGTGCACCTTGCCGGCTTTGCCAAGAATGGCGCCTGACGACGGGCGGCGCGGGGGCTGGTTCGGCGTACTCCCGCCGCAACGATGCCGCCATGCGGACATATTCGGTTCGGTTGGGCACAGAGTTCATGCGGGCGCAGCGAAGCGCGCCACTAAGGGCGCCTGCTACGCCCAGAACGCTTTCAGTACCAGGCTCATGACCGCAGCCAGCGTAAGCACATGAAGCGGCAGCATCACATGCAGAATCAGCGTCTTGTTCGCCGCGGTCCTTTCCTCCAGGCGCTCGATGTTCGCCTGCTGCAATTCGCCGAACGCCTTCAGGGCAGTCTCAAGGCGCTCGTTGATGGCGCGTTCCAGGCGGGCGATGTCGCCCTTGGTCGCCATCTGGGCCAGGAGCCCGCGCTCGAAGCCCACGCTTTGCAGGTCCTTGGCGGCGGCCAGCGTGTCGAGTGAAGTGGATTCGGTCATAGTCGTTGTGTTATCCATGGCAATACCTTCCCTGTGTGTCGCTTCCCCGCGTGTCGCTTCCATGTACCGCCGCGCCTCGTGCGCGGATTTACGGCCATTCTGAACCTGGGCCGCAACGGTGTCAAAGAAAGATGCCCTGACCATCCGTTATCTATTGTGTCGGTCTAAAACAGCTGTTTTTTCTCCCCGACAGCGTCCCGGGTGTGAAAAACTATATTGATTTCAATCGCTTGCTTTGCTGGAATCGCCAGGGCTTGCTTAGAAGAGGAACGCCATGAGAGAATATCGGCATATCTGGAGTCCGTCCGGGCAGGCGCGGCTTGCGGGTGGGAGCGAGCGAGGAAGTATGCCCTTAGACGGACAAGACCCCGCCCCTGGGAGGGCCGTAGTTCTTGAGGAGTCGGGGGAATCTGTGCGCCACGGGGGCTATCCGCAGGGGCCATGTCCCTATTCGAAAGAGAGCCAAGGATGGTGGAAACTCGGACACTAACTTTTCGAAAGGATCGCCCGGTCTCATTTTACTGCGTGATGACAGCGCACAAGGGCGTCAGCAGCCTGCAACTTTCCAAGGAAATCGGCACCACCCAAAAAACCGCGCGGTTTATGCTCCAACGTATTCGGGAAGCATGTAAGCAAGGCGATTTTATGCTTTGCAACGTCGTCGAGGTTGACGAAACTTATATCGGCGGGAAGGGGCGGGACAAACACGAGAGAGACCGGCTCAACGATGGCAGGTGCACCGCCGATACCGCCGATAGAATGGCGGCGCTCGCAAGAGGCATTGGCGGGAAACGCCTCACCTATAAGGCCCTGGTCGGATGAAGCCGCGCCTGCTGGATTTGTTTTGCTGTGCCGGCGGCGCGGCAAAAGGGTACCGCGACGCGGGCTTCGAGGTGGTCGGAGTGGATATTAACCCGCAGCCGAACTTCCCCTACGAATTCATCCAGGCGGATGCGTTGAAACTAGACCCGCGTTTTCTGCGGGAATTCGATGCAATCCACGCATCGCCGCCATGTCAATCCTACTCGGTGCTGGCAAAACGGAATGGCAACGCGGCAGATTGGCCGCGCCTGATCGAACCTATACGTCAGATGTTGCGAAAGACCGGTTTGCCGTTTGTCATCGAGAATGTCGTAGGCGCGCCGCTTGACAACCCGATTATGCTTTGCGGAACGATGTTTCCAAGCCTGCGCGTCATTCGGCACCGGCTATTCGAGGCGAATTTTGCGTTTCTAACCCCGCCGCATCGGCCACACCCGAAGTGCCATACTCGAGACAAGCGCAAGTCGCATTACGGGAAAACTTGCGAATGGAGGGATTATGTGCAGGTCACGGGCGGAGGGAATTGCTCGGTCGCCGCCGCGCAGGACGCAATGGGAATCGATTGGATGAATAAGGCGGAATTGAACGAGGCCATCCCTCCAGCATACGCTCGGTTTATCGGGCGATGGCTGCTGCGCGAAATCGAGGTGAGGGATGCCGCGTAAACCCGGATCGAAGCAACGCATAAAGACGTTCTTTAGAGGCCGCGTCGGGAAAAAGACAAGCAGCTATCAGATACAGGAAGCGGCACAGGTCACAGAATGGGCGCGGCGGGTACGGGAGCTCCGCAACGACGAGGGCTGGCCGATACTAACACATAACGACGACAGCAGTCTCAAGCCGGGAGAGTACCGCCTTGCGGCGGTGCCGCCAGAGGATAAGGATAAGCCGTATCGCTTTAGCAAGCCCGTATCGTCCCGCATCCGGGCGATTGTACTGGAGCGTAATGGCTACACTTGCCAAATGTGCGGAGCTGGTGCCGGGGAACCGGATGCGCAGAATCCGAGACGCAAAGTGCGTTTGCATATCGGGCATATCATAGACCGTAGCCATGGCGGGGACGACTCGCCGGGCAACTTGCGGGCGTTATGCAGTACCTGCAATCAAGGAGCAAAGAACCTCGCGCAAGAGCCGCCTACTTGGACATATTTGCTCGCGCAGATCAGACGGGCGACGATCAAGGATCAGAAAAAAGCTTTGCGATGGCTTCGCCGCAAATTCAAGGGCGCCGATAAAACCGACGCTTAAAAATTTGAAGCGGGCAGTCGGCCAGGTGTTATTGCGACCTCAACCTATGCGCGCAAACTACGAAAACCGGAAGCCGACGCAAGACGAATTGGACGAAAAATGGAGGTTAGAAAAGCGGAGACATTGATCCTTCCTTGCGGATTTATGTATATAGTTCCCCATTATTTAACTGGTTCTTTTCAATAAACTCATCCATTTTTGTGAACATGGTAAAGAAAATAGGTCTGCCGCTGAACGCCAGCGGAGAGATTGGCCCGACGGCCATAAAGGGGAATTCCTGTAAATCTTTTCGGGGGAAACTTTGCGGGTCCCGAAATGATTCATAAAGTTCAAGTGCCCTGTTATCTCCTCCGACAAAATCGCGCAGGCGGTCGCGCTCGCTGCCCATCGCCAAGCCGAAACCGAAAGCGAGAATTCTTAACTGCTGGAGAATTTGATTATCCAGCCCGCCCAGGGTTTGGCTGATGAACATCCAGCCTAAGCCGTATTTGCGGGTTTCGCGGATTGCATTGCGCAACAATGACCTTAGTTGGTCGGATTCAGAATTGCGCTCCAAAACGCCACTGGGGACATGGCGGTGGGCTTCATCCAGAACCACAAGAACATTGGCGCTCTTGCCGGTGGTCAAACTATCCGATGCACGACGCACCAGGACTTTCATCAGTTTGCGGAGAATTCGCTTTTGGAGGTTTTCTGACCAGAATCCACCTGCCTGATTTCCCTGCTGGGAAAGGTCAATAGCAATCACCGGGCACGACTCCCCCTCTTGTGCACCATCCAGCAAACCGTTCACTACGTTTTCCAGACGCTGTTTCGCTGAATTGGATTGTCCAGCGAGACTACGGGCAAACAAGTTGCTCAGGTTCCTCCATTTGCCCAGGGCCTTGGACCTCAGTCTTTGGTCTTCCCTTATTCTTTCCACCCGTTTTGACAGCGTGCTTGCACGTTGTTTGGAATATATGTATTCGGCATTGCCATTGTCAGCAATTTCCTTCAAAACCCTATCGAAAATCTGTTCCTTGCCAAGAGAATCAAGGCGAACATTTCCCTCCAATACATTGCGGACAACTTCCGCCGCTTTCTCGGCATTCGGCCGCGAGCTTCTCGGAATGCCGAGCTCATCAAGAAACCCTAGTGAGAAAACGAGTTCCTGAAAGGTATCCCAGTCATCCAATTGGAGTTGATGGATACGAAATACGCGGATATCCCTGCCTTGATTTTTCAGCACTGTGTCCAGAGGCAATCCCTGTTTACCCACGCGTTGCCCCGAAAGTTCCTGCGAAAACTCGCCCTGCGGGTCGATAACCAATATGCCCATGTTGGCATGCCGCCCATAGCCGCAAAGCATCATCTTGGCCAGGCCCGACTTGCCCGAGCCGGTTTTGCCAAAAACCCCGATATGGTAGGCCTCTCCGGCCCCGCCGATGCCCTGGTCGCTGCTGCCGAAATGCTTGAACCACATGGGATACAGAATATCGTTGGCATAAGCCTGCCCCAAATAAAAAATCTCCCTCTGGTAAAGTGCCAGCATCTGGTCCAGCAAATTCTGGTCCATTCTGAAAACGCGAGTTCCAGTGGGAGGAACCATGCCGAGCACTTCAGGATCATAGCTCCCGCTCTCTTTTTTGAATGTCGCCCCGACAACAAGGTCGGCGGTTCGCGTATCCTGCCGGTTGGTGATGGGCGGAATTTCCCCAGTGCGTTTCACCAAGTTTCTGAAAACAGAATCCTCGTGCCATCTATTTTTCAATTCAATGCCGACAATTTGCCCCACAGAGCAAATATTCTTGCCGTCCTGTTTGGCGTCAAACCCCACCAGGGCGCCCACGAGACGTTCCTCCGTCGCTTCCAGCAGCAGGTCAACGGTCAATTCCGTGTTTGTAGATGGGCTACCAATAACGGCAACATCATTTCGGCGATTTTGGTTCATTGGGCACCTCCTCTTCCGCCCTCGGTTCTGTAATTCTGCAGGAAAAGCATACTGGTCTCCACATCGGAGATATTGCCGATAGTGTGCTGGGTAACAGACTGTTCGACAACGGCGACTCCGGCCCCGAGACTTTTTACCATGCGGTCAGCCAAAAACAACGGATAGGGTTCAATAATCGCTGGGCTGAAAAGTTGCCTCTGGATACCTTCCAGAAGCATGGATATGCGGGCATTGCTGTTGGCCACCCGCTCACTAACTTCCAACCGGATAGCCGGCAGCCATCCGAATGGCCTGAAATAGGTGATTTTGACACTATTCATCAGGTCATTCAGGGCAGCATTTTGTTCCGCGGTGCAGAGCGACAGGTGATAAGGCTGCTCCGGCTGGGAAATCGGTATGGGTTGCGTATATTCACCCGGTTGGAGAATCAACGTTGCAACCGTTTTATCATCCGCGTCAACCTGCAGAGAGAACTCATCAATAAGTTCAGTGCGGGATGTGTATTTGGGAACAGCGACGATGCGCTCCTTGCCAAGTGCGGCAAGAATTTGATTAAACAAACCCTCATCCCATCTCCCGCGTAGCGCCTCAGACAAGTCCCCCTCGGACAGCACACTCAGCCCTTGGTTTACATAAATCACCAAAGAGGCAAAAGAGCCGTCAAGCAGGATAATATCGTGCGGCGCGAGCGCCGCAAGTTCCAACTCCATAGCGACCATTGTGGCCCGCAAAAGCCCGGTGGTTTTCTCGTCGTGGGGGAGGCCCCTTACCCATATACGGTGATACGGTTCCGGCCAGTGCCTGTTTCGTTCCTCTTTGGCTGTGCCTTGAACAGCGACAGCCGCTGTTGCACATAAGTCCAAAGATGTGAGCCGATGAATTTGGTAAGAACCATCAACACCTACCACAGAGGGCTCCCGAGAAACATCCAGGTCAGTCTTGTTGTGAATCAGTCCATTGTTCTCTGCTATCGAGCGGATTTGCGGTTTCTTTTCTCGAAGTGCTTGCAAACGTCTCTCGACGTTTTCGGCCACGGGAACCGCTTGGGCCAACAAATCACGTATCAGAGCATCTGGTAAATCGGAAAATGTATTGGTCATAAAAAACCTACTCCCACAGCTGCCAATCAGACTGGCCCCATTCAAGATACCTTCTATCCCACTGTGCCCTGGGAAGAAGCCATCTATCCATAAACCAGTCAGAGAGGTCTGAAACAGAGCGATCATGTTGATAGAGTCTTGTGTTTTCCCCCGACAGAAATTTTCGAGCATTCTTTGCTAATGGCACTGCAAAGACCTCTCGTGTGATTTGGTGTCGTAAAACCTTTCGGGAAAATCCGAGACTCTGGAGGCACTTGCGAATAACTTCTTGCCGATTGCGAAACCCCTTGCCCCAATCAGTATGCTTTGCTGTAGGTTTAAGATTTGCTTTGGCATAAGCATAAAGAGGTGCGTATAATCCGTTGGAAAAATAGATTTCTCCCCAGCCGCTTGTGTATCCGACCCTATTGAAAACAGGTTCGTCAAGATAGCGAATACGATTGTATATGGAAGACCGGCCAAGGGCGGACGAGGTGGTAATCAAAGCCAACCTGCCATCTCCGCGTCTTTGAGATATTATGGCGGATCGTTTCCCATATCTTCTTTTGAAGGCGCCCCGAACTTCGTTGCTTGTAGTCAGTAAAGCCACAAGTTTCCCGCACAAGAGATGAGAATATGGAGGCACCGCCCCTAAGACAAAGGCCTCCATAACATATCTGAGTTTATGCCGCCGGGTCTCGTAATCCCATCCCACCCATTCATCCCTGGCCCTCAAGCCGAAAACAGGATCTCCCAGACCGATGATGCCAATCAATTTTTCGTTGGATTGGTCAATGACCAGGAACCGCAGACGCCGACCGTATCCGGACGATATAGGGATGCTCCAGTGAAGCGCTGCATAGCGGAAGAGCAATTCATCCTGGCTACCCGCTTGTACTTCAACGATTCCCGGATTAATTCTCTCTGGTACTACTTCTGGTCCATTGGCAATGCGTGTCAGTAGATTCGCTTCATGCTTCCTCAGGGACTTCCTTGCTCTTGCACGATTATGATCAACCGCTTCCTTATGGCGCAGTCGGATATCTTCCTTGCTGTTATTTTCCGGAGGAAGCAGAAAACCATTGGAATGATTGAATCCTTGTTTTTGTAGTTGGGTGATAACGAGGTCATGGATCCCGGCTAAGGTTAGCGCGTTTATCTCCGAACATGATTCGAGAACTTCGGCCTTGTCTTTCATGCGTGCGTTAATTGCTTTTCGCATACACCGCGCCCCCTATTCGCCCTCCTTCTTCCCAGCGCCACCACGCCTGCGCCCCCCGCCCCCCTCCCCGCGCTCCAGCCTTTCCCGCAGGCGGCGCAGCTCCGCGTCCATGCTCCGCACGCGGTCCAGCAGCGAACTCAAGTCGTCCGCCACCGGGTCGGACAGGTCGGCGCTGCTGGCGTAGGCGTCGAAGCCCGGTTTTTGCTCCCCGGTCTCCTGCTGAGTCTCCCGGGCTTTCCGGGCCTCCGCCGCCCGCGCCGCCGCCGCATCCTTGCCGGGCAGCTGATGTCCGGGCACGCCTACCACCGTCGCCTCGGCAGGCACGTCGCGGATGACCACGGCATTGGAACCGATCTTGGCGCCGGCGCCCACCGTAATGGGGCCCAGGATCTTGGCGCCGGCGCCTACGACGACCCGGTCCTGCAGGGTGGGGTGTCGCTTGCCCTTCTTCCAGGTGGTGCCGCCCAGCGTGACGCCGTGGTAGATGGAGCAGTCGTCGCCGATCTCGGAGGTCTCTCCGATCACGATGCCCATGCCGTGGTCAATGAAAAAGCGGCGCCCGATGCGGGCGGCGGGATGGATCTCGACGCCGGTGAGCACGCGGCCGAAGTGCGCCAGGCAGCGGGCCGGCCAGCGCAGCCGCCGCCGCCACAGCAGATGGTTGATGCGGTGCAGCCATACCGCTTGCAGGCCGGGGGTGACGGTCAGCACTTCCCAGGTGGTGCGCGCCGCCGGGTCGCGCTCGAACACGGTGCGCACGTCTTCGCACAGGCGCTCAAACATTCCGTTCTCCAGGGGCGCTCCGTCGTTCGGGGGCATCGTCTCCCTCCAGGGCGGCGATGCGGTCCCGCTGCTCTTTCAGTTTGCCGAGCGCGGCGGCCAATTCCCGGAATTTGCGGCGCTCTTTGTCCACCACTTGTTCCGGCGCCCGCTCCAGGAACTCGGAGTTGGCCAGCTTGCGTTCCACCTGGCGGTAATCCCGGGTGCTGCGCTCGATGCTGCGATGCAGCCGCTTGAGTTCCGTGCCCCGGTCCAGCAGGCCGCTCAGGGGCACCAGCAACATAGTGTCGCCGACCAGGGCGGTGGCGTGGTCGGCCGCTGCGCCGGCGGCCGGGGCCAGCCGCTCGATCTTCGCCAGTCCGCGCAGCAGGGCGCCGTGCCGCCGCACCCAGTCGCGTTCTTCGTCGTTGCCGCCGCGCAGGAAGACGGGCATCTCCCGCGACGGCGGCAGGTTGTTCTCCGCTCGGATCTGCCGCGCGGACGCCACGAAGGACATCAGCCAGTCCATTTCGCGCACGGCTTGCGGGTCGCGCGCAAAATCTTCGGCGGCCGGGGTCGGCTGTAACATGATGCTTGCCTCCTGGCGGCCGGTTTCCCGGCGGCCGGCGAGAGGCGCCGTGCGCTGCCACAGTTCCTCGGTGATAAAAGGGATCAGCGGGTGGACCAGGCGTAGAAATGCCTCCAGCACCGAGACCAGGGTGTGCCGGATGCCGCGCCGGGCCGCGTCGTCCGCCCCCGCCCCGGCCAGGCCGATCTTGGATATCTCCAGGTACCAGTCGCAGTACCGGTCCCAGAAGAATTCGTGCACGCACTGCGCCATCAGGTCGAAGCGGTACGCCTCGGCGGCGCGGGCGACCTGCACGATGGCGTCGTGCAGCAGGGTGCGCAACCAGCGCTCCGGGACGCCGGCGGCGGCCGCGTCTTCCGGCGCCACCGGTTCCGGTACGGTGGCCAGCACGTAGCGGGAGGCGTTCCAGAGCTTGTTGCAGAAGTTGCGGTAGCCCTGGATGCGCCCGATGTCGAAGCGGATGTCGCGCCCCTGCGTCGCCAGCGAGGCGAAGGTGAAGCGCAGCGAGTCGGTGCCGTAGGCGGCGATGCCGTCGGGGAACTGCTTGCGGGTGGCGCGTTCGATAGCAGGGGCCTCGTCGGGGCGCAGCAGGTCGCTGGCGCGCTTGCCGACCAGCGCTTCCAGGCCGATGCCATCAATCAGGTCCAGGGGGTCGAGAATGTTGCCGCGCGATTTCGACATCTTGCGGCCTTCGGCATCTTTTACCAGGCCGTGGATATAGACCTCGCGGAACGGCACGTCGCCGGCGAATTTGAGCCCCATCATGATCATGCGCGCCACCCAGAAAAAGATAATGTCAAAGCCGGTCACCAGGATGCTGCCGGGGTAAAAAGACGCCAGCTCCCGGGTTTTATCGGGCCACCCCAGCGTGGAGAGCGGCCACAGCGCGGAGGAGAACCAGGTATCCAGCACGTCCGGGTCCTGGCGCAGAACCGCGGACGGGGGCAGCCCGGCCTGTTGGCGGATCTCCGCTTCGTCGTGGCCGACGTGGATCTCTCCCCGTTCGTCGTACCAGGCGGGGATGCGGTGTCCCCACCAGAGTTGCCGGCTGATGCACCAGTCCTGGATATTGCGCATCCATTCGTAGTAGGTCTTGGTCCAGTTTTCCGGGACGAAGCGGACCTTGCCTTCTTCCACGGCGCGGATGGCGGGGGCCGCGAGGGGGTCGGCCCGGACGAACCACTGGTCGGTGAGATAAGGCTCGACGACGGCATGGGAGCGGTCGCCGCGGGGGACGGTGAACCGGTGCGGGACCTTGTCCTGCAGCAGGCCCTGCGCCTGCAGGTCTTGCACGACCCGTTCGCGGGCCTGGTAGCGGTCCAGGCCGCGGTACGGCGGCGGCGCGTTGTCGTTTATGCTGGCGTCGGCATGGAATATGTTGACCGCCGGCAGGCCGTGGCGGATGCCGAGCCGGTAATCGTTAAAGTCGTGCGCCGGGGTGATCTTCACGCAGCCGGTGCCGAACTCGGGGTCTATGCCCTCGTCGGCGATCACGGGGATGCGGCGCCCGGCCAGGGGCAGCGTGACGCTGCGCCCGACGAATCCGCGGTAACGCTCGTCCTCGGGATGCACGGCCAGCGCGGTGTCGCCCAGCAGCGTCTCGGGGCGCGTCGTGGCGACGGTCAGATAACGTCCCGAGTCGTCGGCGAATGGGTAGCGGATGTGCCACATGTGCCCGCTTTCTTCCGAGGGGATCACCTCGAGATCGGAGATCGCCGTGCGCAACACCGGGTCCCAGTTAACCAGCCGCTGGCCGCGGTAAATCAGCCCCTCCCGGTACAATCGGATGAACACCTCGCGCACCGCCCGGGACATGTCCTGGTCCAGAGTGAACCGTTCCCGCGACCAGTCCATCGAAACGCCCAGGCGGCGCATTTGCCGCGTGATCGTGTTGCCCGAACTCTCTTTCCATTGCCACATCTCGCGCAGGAATGCCTCGCGGCCCATTTCGCGCCGGTTTTTGCCGCGGGCGCGCAGTTGGTTCTCGACCACCAGCTGCGTGGCGATCCCGGCATGATCTGTGCCGCACTGCCAGAGGGTGCGGTCTCCCGCCATGCGGCGGCGGCGGATCAGGATATCAATCAAGGTGTGCTGAAAGGCGTGTCCCATGTGCAGGCTTCCCGTGACGTTGGGCGGCGGCAGCATGATGCAGTAGCTGGCGCCGGCGCCGCGGGGAGCGAAGTGGCCGCCCTGTTCCCAGCGCTTTGCCCAGCGCTCCTCGATCAGGGACGGTTGGTATGCCTTGTCCATGGTTGCGCGCCCGCGTGTTCGCCCCCGTTCGGTCACGCGGCGGGCGCTGTACGGGCGGCGCGCGCCAGGCGGCGGATTGGCTCGGTCATTCGCGGCGGGCGGCGGGCGCGGCTATTTCGGTTCTTCCCGCTCCGTGCCGTCCGCCGGGGCAGGGCTGGGGGGGAGCGTTTTGTCGGAGTCCCGCTCCTGGGGCTCCGAGCGGTTCCGGGTGATGATCAGGAACTGCTCCCGCAACTCCCGCATGAAGTTGATCCGCACCACCGTGGCCAGCGAGGCGATTTGCTGTTCCATTTTATGCGCCAGGTTCTGCATCAGCGTTTGCAACTGCGCGTCGTCGAGAGTGGACAGGGGCAGGGGCGGCATTTCCGGCTCTTCTTCTTTCTCTTCGCCGGTCTCCGGGTCCGCTATCTCCAGCACGTCCTCGAGCACCGGGATGGCCGGGGCAATCTCTTTGCCGCTTGCCTGCGTCTGTGCCGCCGCCGCTTCCGTTCGCTCCCCTGGCGCCGCCGGCTTTTGCGGCCTTTTTCTCGGCTTCCTGCGCGCCGCCTCCTGTCGTTCCGCGGTCACGGCAACCGCTGCCCCATGGACGTCATGGCGGGCGCCAGGGCGAAGCCGCGGGATGCCGTTTGCGACATGATTGCGGGTGCCGGCCGCCGCCTCGTTCAGGAACAGCGCGCCAGCAGGTACTGCGTCAGCAACGGCACGGGGCGCCCGGTGGCCTTCTTCTCTTTGCCGCCGAGCCAGGCGGTTCCGGCGATGTCCAGGTGCGCCCAGCGGAACTTCTTGGCAAAGCGGGACAGGAAACAGGCGGCCGTGATGGTGCCTGCCTCCCGGCCTCCGATATTCCCCATATCCGCGAAACTGCTGTGCAGCTGTTCCTGGTACTCGTCCCAGAGGGGCAGCTGCCAGGCGCGGTCTTCGATGGCTTCCCCGGCGGCGAGCAACTCGCGGGCCAGCGGTTTATGATTGCTCAACAGGCCGGTGGCGTGTTTCCCCAGCGCGATGACGCAGGCGCCGGTCAGGGTGGCGAGGTCAATCACCGTGTCGGGCCGGAAGCGCTCGCTGTAGGTCAGGGCGTCGCAGAGAATGAGGCGCCCCTCGGCGTCCGTGTTGAGAATCTCGACGGTTTGCCCGGACATGCTGGCGACGATGTCCCCTGGCCGGGAAGCGTTGCCGCCCGGCATATTCTCGGTGGCCGGGACCACCCCCACTACCCGCAACGGCAGTTGCAATTCGGCGGCGGCGGCAATCGTGCCCAGCACGCCGGCGGCGCCGCACATGTCGAATTTCATCTCGTCCATAGCGGCTGCCGGCTTGAGGGAAATGCCCCCGGTGTCGAAGGTCACTCCCTTGCCGACCAGCACGATGGGGCGCTCCCGGCGGTCGGGCGCGCCCTCGTATTCGACCAGGATCAGACGCGGCGGCTGGTGGCTGCCCCGGGCTACCGCCAGCAGCGCGTTCATGCCGAGTCTCTTGAGCGCCTCCGGCCCCAGGGATTTCACCTTGATGTTCTTGAAGTCTTTCTGTAACCGCCCGGCCTGTTGGGCCAGGTAGATCGGCGTGCAGATATTGGCGGGCTGGTTGGCGAGATCCTTGGCGAAGGACATGCCGCGGGCGACGGCGCCGCCCTCGCGGATGCCGCGTTCGGCCCCCCGCCGCGCCACGCGCCCGGAGACGACCAGCGTCATGTTGCGTGTCGCCCGCCGTGCCCCGGAGCGCTGTGCCGGCGGGCGGCGCCGGAAGCGGTCGAAGCGGTAGCCGGCTTCTTCGGCGGCCAGCACCGTCTGGCACGCCTTCCAGCGCGCATCGGCATCTTCCACCTCCAGCAGCGGGAGGCCGTTGCGTATATTCGCGCCGCCGATGTCCTGCAAGGCGGCGGCCGCCGCCCGCGAGACGCGGCGGAACTCCCGGCGGGACATGCGCTCCTGTTGCCCGCACCGCACCAGCAGTACGCGCTCCGCCCGGATGCCGGGCACCTCGTGAGTCAGCGCGGTCGAACCGATCCTTTCCGGCAGGTCGCCGGACTCCCGGGCCAGCCAGCGGATCCAACCGCCGCTTTTGTCGTCTGCCCGGGCGGCGGCGGCGTATAACTCGCGCCTGCCGCCGGGTACGCCGAGGACCAGGCAACCGGTGCGCTGCCCCTCCGGGGCGGTGGTGCTGATATCGTATTTCATGGCGAGGCCGTACTCTCCCTGGAATTGTCCGCGATCAAAAGGATTCGCATTATACTCCGCCCGGGGGCCGGCGCTACAGTTGCTGGAGGCGCCTCCAAGCCGTTACGCAATCGAGAGGAAGAAAAGCGGCTCCCTCTTATCCGCCATGGACTCCCGCTTTCCAGTCTGTGTAAAGACCCTGCGGGCATCCAGCGAATAAAGCCTACTCCGCCATTTATATGTTGCTTTCCGTCATTCCGGCCTCCTCCATGTCATTCCG
>JAPPPX010000171.1 GCA_028817305.1 Gammaproteobacteria bacterium
GACATCGGGCTTGCGCCCTCGTCTTGCCGACTCCCCCTCAAGGGGGGAGTGATGCGTACGAAAGCAGAAATCCATGGCGGATAAGAGAGAGCCGCTGTGCTTCCCTTCGATTGCGTAACGGCTTGGCGCCGTTTGCCTGCGGTTGTCATACCTGCGTCAGTCTGGCATTTTTGCGCCTGGGCAGGCGATACGCGCGGCCCTTGACTTACCGATTTCCCATCATGACTGCCGCTACAGATCGTTCCGGTTGCCGCCTGCCGCGGCAGGGCGGGGGCATGGCCCGGCGCACGCAATCCCGGCACTGTAGCCCGGTACGCGATGGCCCGCCCGCCGTGCGGGAGTTTCCCCGGTGAACGCCGGCGCCGATTGGGACGCGGCCCTGCGGCGCCTGGCCGGGGTGCTGGAGGAAGGCCGGCGCCCGCGCATCAAGGCCGACCCCGAAGATCAATTGAAGCCGCCCGTAATTGACCTGTTGCGCGCCGCCGGGGCCGACTGCAAGCTGAAGGTAGGGACCGCCACCGAGGTGCGGGCCGCCGACCTGGGCGTCCGCCCCGACATCGGCGTGTCCGTCGGCGGCCTGCTCTGCGGCTATGTCGAACTCAAGGCGCCCGGCAAGGGCGCGAACCCGCGGCGCTACAAGGGCCACGACCGGGAGCAGTGGCAGCGCCTCCGGGATCTGCCCAACCTGATATACACCGACGGTTGCGAGTGGGCGCTGTACCGCAACGGCGCCCTGGTCAAGGAGCGGTTGCCTCTGGAAAATGCCTCCGGCCTGCGCGAGCTGCTGCGGACATTTCTGCTCTGGGAGCCGCACGTTCCCGTTCAGCCGCGCCGCCTGGCGAAGTTTCTCGCCCCCTTCTGCCGCTTCATCCGCGACGATGTGGAAAAGGCGCTGCAAAGGGAGAATTCCGCCATCAGGCAATTGGCCTCCGAGTGGCGCAGCTCGCTGTTTCCCGAGGCCAGCGACGCCGAGTTTGCCGACGCTTACGCCCAGAGCCTCGCCTACGCCCTGCTGCTGGCGCGGTTGGAACGGGAGGACGCCGATGTGCGCTCCATCGCCGCCGCGGCCGACGCCCTGGCGGGCGGCAACAACCTGCTCGCCGAGGTTCTGCGCGTACTGGGCCAGGACGCTGCCCGCGAAGACATCGCCCCAGGCTTGGACCTGTTGACCCGCTCGCTCAACGCCCTCGATACCGGCGCATTCATCGCCGCCGGCGCCAAGTCCGACCAGCGCGAGCCCTGGCTTTACTTCTACGAAGATTTTCTCGCCGCCTACGACCCCAAGTTGCGCAAGAACTCCGGCGTCTATTACACGCCGCCGCAGGTCGTGCGTTGCCAAGTGCGCCTGGTCTCCGAATTATTGCGCGGGCGCTTCGGCAAGCCGCTCGCCTTTGCGGACGACGGCGTAACCTTCCTCGACCCCGCGGCCGGCACCGGCGCCTACCTGGTGGCGGCCATCCAGCACGCGCTGGACCTGGTGCGCGAACGGCAAGGCCCGGGCGCCGTCGCCGCCCGCGCCAGCCTGCTCGCCCGCAACCTGTACGGCTTCGAGTGCCTGGTCGGCCCCTACGCCGTAACGCACCTGCGCCTGGCGCGGGAGATCCGCGGCGCCAAGGGCGAACTGCCCGGCGGGCGCCTGCAAGTGTTCCTGGCCGACACCCTGCAAAGCCCCTGGACCACGCCGCCCGAGGCGCTGAGCCTGCAACATCGCCCGCTGGTGGAGGAGCAACGCAAAGCCATCGCCGTCAAGGACCGCGCCACCCCCATCCTGGTCTGCCTGGGCAACCCGCCCTACGACCGCCAGCAGATCGCCCCCGACGAAGGCGCCCGCCGCAAAGGCGGCTGGGTGCGCCACGGCGACCGGGAGGAGGGCGCGGCCGTCGGCCAGCGCCCCCCGATCCTGGAGGACTTCCTGCGCCCGGCCCGCGAGGCCAAGGCCGGCGTACACCTCAAGAACCTCTACAACGACTACGTGTATTTTTGGCGCTGGGCCTTGTGGAAACTCTTCGACGCGCACCCCGACGGCGGCATCGTCTCCTTCATCACCGCCTCCTCCTACCTGGCCGGCCCCGGTTTCGTAGGGATGCGCGAGGTCATGCGCCGCACCTTCGACGAACTCTGGCTGCTGGACCTGGAGGGCGGCGGCCTGGGCGCGCGCAAGACGGAGAATGTCTTTGCGATTCGGACGCCCGTCGCCATAGCGGTCGGCATGCGCAAAGGCGGCGGCGACCGCGACGCGCCCGCAAAAGTGCGCTACGCGAAGATCGAAGGTACGCGCGAGGAGAAGCTGGCTTCGCTGGAGCGCATCGAGTGTTTTGCCGATGTGGAGTGGCGGGAGTGTCCCGATGGCTGGCAGGCGCCATTCAAGCCGGAGGGCGAGGGCGATTACTTCAGTTGGCCGGCGCTTACGGATCTGTTTCCGTGGCAGCATTCCGGGGTGGAATTCAAACGTATCTGGCCCATCGGTAAAACCGAAGAGATGTTGCACAAGCGCTGGGCGGAGTTCGCATCTCTGGAAGCGGAGGACAAGCGGCGCGCATTCAAAGAGACGCAATACCGGCGCTTCGACGGTTCCTACAAGGACTTGCGCGGAGAGCCACTACAACCCCTCGCGCAACTCGGAGCAGATTGCCCGCCCCCGATTTCTCCATACGCCTACCGTTCATTCGATCGTCAGTATGCGTTTTTAGACAACCGATTTGCCGATCGCCTGCGCCCGGAATTGCTGCGAACCTTGGGGAACGAACAAATTTTCCTGACCAGTTTGTTGACCGATGATCTCGGCGAAGGTCCCGCCGCTGTCGTAACCGAACTCATCCCTGATCGTCATCACTTTTCAGGACGGGGCGCCAAAGACATCATCCCTCTATGGCGCGACTCTGCCGCCACCCATCCCAACATCACCCCCGGCCTGCTCGACCAGCTCGCCGAACGCTACGCCGACTCGATTGCCCCGGCGGAACTCTACGCCTACTGCTACGCCTTACTCGCCGCCCCCGGCTACGCCCGGCGCTACGCCGCCGAGTTGGAAACCCCCGGCCCGCGCATCCCCATCGCGCAAGAGCTCGCTCTCTTCCGCCGCGCCGCCGAACTGGGCCGCCACCTCGTCTGGCTGCACACCTGGGGCGCCCGCCTCTCCCCTCAATCCGGGCTGCCCGGCGCCCCCGCTGCCCGCCCCGCTGCCGCGCGCCGCGCCGCAAGCCCGCCCGCGCATGGCAAGGCGCGTTGCCGCCAGGCCGTACCCGGCGGCGCGGACGACTACCCCGACCGGTGCGGCTACGATGCCGCCGCCCGCGAGATTCGCATCGGCCCCGGCCGCTTCGGTCCCGTATCGCCGCAGGTGTGGAACTACGAGGTTTCCGGCTACCGCGTCGTGCAGCAGTGGATCAAGCGCCGCCTTCTGCGCGGCGCGGGCCGCCGCTCCTCCCCCCTGGACGACATCCGTCCCCGCGCCTGGGATCACCGCCTCACCGACGCCCTGCTGCAACTGCTTTGGACCCTGGAGCACACCCTGGCAATGTCCGCCGCCCTCGACGCCGCCCTGGAGGCCGTCGCCGCCGCCCCCTGTCTGCAAGCCGCGCACCTCCCCGCTCCCTCCGCCGCCGACCGCCGCCCGCCCCGCCGCGCCGCCGCCGGCGACCGCCCCCTCCTAAGCCCCGAGCGGGCTTCCGACTGATCCTGCCGCGCCCCGTGCTATACTTTTCCCTCTCCCCCGGAGGGGCGGGTCATGCACTGGCTCAAGATCAAGAACATCCGCTGCTTCGCAGAACCCGATCCCATCGAGATCCGCCCCCTGACCTTGCTGATCGGAGAAAACAGCACGGGCAAGACCACCGTCATGGCCTGCCTCCATACGCTGCTCTGTTTTTTTTCTGGGCATGGAGTGCGCTTCAACCGCGGACCTTTCGAGATGGGCTCCTTCCTGGAGATCGCTCGCAAGAAGGACGGCAATGGCGGCCAGGCGGAGGGGTTCTCGTTGTCTATAGGCGGGACCGAGGATTCTTTCGAGTGGGGCTTCGACTTTTCGCGTAAAGAAAACGGCCTTGAGCCGAGGTTGTCGGAAATCCGCTACTGGGCGCCGGATTTCCGGGCCACTCTATCGGGAGACAGGCTGGTGTTGAAAACGGCCTCCGGTGAAGCTTCCGTGCCAGTCGGTGAATTCGCTCCCGAGGAGTATCCCACTGACAATTCCCCCAACTTAGCGATGTATTATGCTTTCACGCAAGGATGCCAGAGTGATCGAAAATTAGAAGAATTGTACAAGGAGTCATATAACGGGTTTTACTGGCCTTTTTCAATCAAAGAATGGCGCGGAATTTGCACGCCGTTCCATTCGGGAAGTATCCACGCTCTTGGGCCGATTCGTTCGCGGCCCCAGAGGACATACACCCCGGTGCAGGATATGGAGGACCCGGAAGGCAGTCATGCTTCGGCGTACCTGGCAAGGTTATCCCGGTACGACAAGGACGGGTGGCGGAAATTCAAGCAGCGGCTGGACAGGATCGGTACCGCCCTGGATCTTTTCAAGAGCATCTCTATACGGAGCCATGGGAAAAACCCCAGCGACCCTTTTCAGATTGAGTTAAAGGTCGCCCCCGGCGCCGCCGGCAACCTGATCTCGGACATGGGTTACGGGGTAGGCCAGATGCTCCCTGTATTAGTGGATGTACTACGGGCGCGCGAACGGGAGCTCTTTTTGATCCAGCAGCCGGAGATCCACCTGCATCCGCGCGGCCAGGCCGAACTGGGCAGTTTCTTCGGGCGGATGGCAAAGGAAGGCAAGCACACCTTCCTTGTGGAGACCCACAGCGATTACCTGCTCGACCGCGTTCGGACAGACGTGCGGGACAAGGAGCACCCCCTTGGCGCGGGAGATGTCTCCATCCTCTACTTCGAGCGGGCCAGGAAAGGGAGCGAGGTAAAGATTCACAACATCACCCTGGACAAGCAGGGCAACTTTCGGAACGCGCCGGACAGTTACCGCGATTTCTTTATCAAGGAACATCAGCGCTTTCTGGGAATAGATTGAGATGTGTCTAATCGTGGATGCTTCCGTGGTCAATGAACTCGTAGCCAATAAGACAAAGCGGTCGAAGGTGTTTTTGGAATTTCAATCCAAGAGAAGGATCCGAATTGCCACGTGTAGCGATCTCAAAAAAGAACATAAAGGGAATACGGCTGTTATAGATTTCTTCAGAAGAATAAAGCAAAACAATTTGCTGGACGATATAGACGATGAGCAGATTGATGCCGAGAAGGACCTCGTAGCCAAAGCGGCCCAGCCCAAGTCTAACGATCTGCATGTGCTGGCATTGGCCAGGATCAGCGGTGCTCGCGTTATCGCAACCGATGACAGAGCATTGCAGGAAGACATCGGCAATAAGAAGCTTCTGGATGCCCCCAGGGGAAAAGTCTTTTCCAACGAGAATCAACGCCACCTTTTCTCCGGGAGATATTGCCAGTCCCCCAAGTGAGGCCCGCGTCCCTCCGCAAGGAGCGCGAAGCGCGCGCTTTATACGCTGGATTCCTGCTTTCGCAGGAATGG
>JAPPPX010000177.1 GCA_028817305.1 Gammaproteobacteria bacterium
TGGCCAGGATCATGGCCGCCCGGGTCAGCATTGCCCCGGCCACCTCCAGGCGTTGGGCGCGCAACCGCGGGTCGTCCGCCTCGTCCGTGATGCGGATGCGTAATGGGTTTGGGGCGCCGATGACAGTCGTTTCCGGCGGCATGTTGCCGCTCAGGGTTATGACGATGAAGTCGTCGTCCGCAACCTCGCTGACCGTGTCCCGCGCGGGGGTCAGGGTGAAGGTCTTGACGGTCTCATCTATGGCGAAAGTCAAAATGCCGCTGGCGGCGGCAACATCGCCGGCTGCCGCGGGCAGCGTCGTCGCCCCGGCAATGTCGCCGTCTTCCAGGGTAACCGCGTATGCCACCATTACGTTCCCGGCGCGCGCGCCGCCGCCGAGTCGCAGCTCGATCGCGGCCGCTTCGCCTTCGGCCACCCGGCCCGGTCCGGAGAGAGAGAACCGCGCGCCGTCGTCGTCGGCAATGGTCGCGGTCGCCATCGCCGTATGCGAGGCCGCATCTATGCCAAGGAGCCTCGCCCCTGCAGGCGTGGCAAGGGCCGTCGCCCCGGTGGGGTCGGGGTCCACGGCGGGCATCCCGGTCGCGGGATTCGTTTCTACCACTTGGTTAATCGTTAACTCGAAGGTTTCGTCCGGCTCCGCCGCATTGTCGTTCACCGTCTCAATCCGCAACGAGGCGGTATTCCGGCCCGGGGGGATGACAACGCTGTACTGCGATGCCGGGACCGGCGGGCTCGCCGCGGAGTCGCCCGCGCATGCCGCTGTTGCCGGGAACAGGTAGTCGGCGTCCACCGTGTCTTGCAGACCGCCGGTGGCCATGTTGCTGCCTCTGGCCCCAAGGTTGTAGCAGATTCTCAGGGCTGCGGTGTGCGCCAGGGTGCTCTGCGCCAGGGGTACGATCTCGAAGCGGAACACGGCGGCTTCGCCCTCGGTCACGGGGTCCGGCAAGTCGTTCGAGTCCGTGTCCGGCAACGTGACCCGCACTTCCCGCACATGGGCGACGTTTTCGGGGATCGCCGCCGTTGCCGTGCCAGTGCCGACAGTAACCGGGGGAGGGCTGTCTCCGCCGGTAACCCTGGTGGCGCCGGTCAGTTCGAGTGTCAGGGTTTCCGCGGATTCCGCCAGCCGGTCCTGCCTGACATGGATCCGGATCCTGCCGCCGCGCCGGCCCGCGGGGATGGACAATATCCCCATGGAGGTGTCGAGGTCGGGGAGCACTCCCGCCGTCATAGGATTGGGCATATTCGTGCTGGCCATGTACGCGACGCGCACTTCGTCGGAGGAGGGGATCGTTAGCGTAACGAAGAACTCTATGTTCATGCCTTCTGTTACCGTGGCGGCGCCACGGGCCACGGCGACCGCCAGGGCGGCGCCACTGGCGGCGATGCTGGCCGTTGCCGTTGCGCCGGGCATGCCGGTCGCGGGCACGGAGGCCATGCCCGCGCTGGTGGCGCCCGTCAGCGTCACGCTAAAGCTTTCCACCGGTTCGTTGAGGGCGTCTGGCGCCGCCGTTACGGTAATCGTGCCGCTGTTCTGTCCGGCGGGGATCTCCAGCCTGTTGCCCGCGCCTGCGCTCAGCGCCACGCTGTAGTCGGCGGCATCCACGTCGCCGCTTATGGAGAAGGGGATTGCTACGGGCGCGGTGGGCGTGCCGCCCGCGATGCTGACGGTGAACACCGCTTGGTTTACGTCGCCAGGCATGGCGTCCATGGTGGCGAGTTCCTGGAGGGGTGCGCTGCCGTCGGTGCGCGCCACCGACACCCGGAGCGGGTCGTCGTCCCCGATCCGCACCGTTGCCTCGCCGTTTGCGCCGCTGATCCCCGCACCGCCGATCGCCATGTCGGCGGTATTGATCAGGGTCGCGCTTACCAGGGTCATGACAATGGTCTCTTCGGCTTCGTTCAGCAGATCGTTGCTTACCTGGATCTGGATCGTGGCCAGGGTGTCGCTCAGAGCGAGCGTCACGGTGCCGGAAGGTTGGGTGTAATCCTGAGCCGCGGTGGCAGTGCCGCTCATCCTGTAGTTCACGCGCAGCCTGTTGTTGCGGACAATGCCCAGGGGGGAAGTCACCTCGATATTGAAGGATGCCGCCTGGAGGCTCTCCGATTGACTCGCTGTAGCCGCGCGTACCGATACGATGTGGTCCGCCGCCACGCTCGCCCGGATGGTTACGGTGGTTTCCGTTTGGCTGGCGGAGATCGCCCCGCCGCCCGCCGACGGCGTCGAGACCCCGGTGAGGGCTACGGTCAGGGTTTCGGCGATATTCTCCGCGGTTTCGTCAGCGAGTGCGCGAATAACGAGAGGGAGCTCGTATTGGAAGCTGCCGTCCTGGGCGCGGGTATAGGTCAACGTGCTGGGCATGCTGGAAAAGATCAGCATGCCGGCGTTCGGATCGTCGTAATCGGCCGCTGTCACGGTGCCCGCGATGCTGTAGCTTACCGTCGTGTCTTGCGACAACTGGCCGCCGGAGAGGGTGACGGTAAAGCGGGCGTCTTCGTCCTCGTCTATTTCCGCCGGGGCGCCTGCCGCGCGCGTCACCGAGGCCGTGACCTGGTCGTTGTCCGTCAGCGTCGCATTTGCCGTCGCGGCGATGGGGATGCCGACGAAGCTGCCGTCCGCGCCGGGCGGTTCCTGGTACAGGTGCAGAATAATGGTTTCGTCCGCTTCGTGCAGGTTATCGGCCCTGACGGGAAGTCGGATCCGTTGCGCGCTACGGAAGGTCAGAGTCCCGGTAGCGGTGGCTCCGTCGGCCGCGAAGTTCGCGCCGTCGGGCGCGGTATAGTCGCGCCCATCCTGGCTGGCCGTGCCCGGCGTGGCGGTGCCGCTCAGCCGGTAATACAGGGGCCTATCCATCGCGGGCGCCGGCGAAGCCGCAACCGCGAACACGACTTCGTTGCCCGTGCCGTCGTTGTCCCGGTCTTCCTCTATGATCGCTGGTTCCGCGCGCACCGTGTAGCGCACCGGTTCTTCGATAACGATTTCCACTACCGGGTTGGGGTCGGCAAGGCCGGCGGTTACCGGCATCGCGCTGCCGTCGCGCCCGAGGACCCTGATGCGGTCTGCGTCAGGAGCGGCATTCAGAAGTTGCAGGCGCAGGCGCTCCCCCGAGTCCGCTATGTTGTCGTCCATGGCCTGCAGGCGCACCAGCAGGCAATCCTCGATGCTGAGGAGCTGGTAATCCGCGCGCGAGACGTCTCCGGCGCGCAGGCCGATGCTGCCGCCGGCCAGCTGCAGGTTGGTGCTGGTAAAAGTGAAATCGCTGACCCCGACTCCGGAGCCGATGCCGATGTTTACGGCGCCGGCCACGCCCGTTACCGCCCGTGCCGCCGCCGCTACAGGAGTGGCGCCGGCCAGGGGACTGTCGGCAGCGACCTGCGCCCGTATGGCCAGCACGATCTCCTGGCCCTCGAACAGGCGGTACGGTCCCTGGGCGCCGATGCGTTCGGGCTCGGGGCCTAATCTGTCGCAAGTCGCCCCCGGCTCGTGCGCCGTCAAGCTCACCGTTATGTCAGGCGAGGCAGGCGTAGTCTGCGCCCGTGCCGTCATCGCCCCCAGCACCAGGGTTCCCGCCAGCACAGCCTGCAGCAGCCGCCCGCGGCGGCGTAGCGCATCGCGTCTGGGCGGCAAGGGCAGGCCGTTCGTCAGGGCGCTGGCCTCGGCAGTATTCATCGTTTTGCCTCCTGGCATGATTTTTTTGCCCGATTTCTAGAGGGCGCAAGCATAACAGATAATTTTATCCATAAAAATAGCAGGTTGATAGTAATTATTCAACTTGAATATATATCTCGGCGATGACGGATGGTGTTTGCGCGCCCCTCCGGCGTCCGCTTGCCGGGCGCCTGCCGCCCACTACCCAAGCCTGTGGCGGCCTGTTATTTTCCGCCCTTGCCATGGCGGGCTCAGCAGCGATTCGGGGACGGTGCGGGATACGACGGTGACGGCGGAAGGCATGAATAATGGCGGACAACGCCTGCGCGAGTTGCTGGCGCGGCCGGGGATCGTGCGCCTGCTCGGCGCCCACGATGCTTTAACCGCGTTGGCGGTCGAACGAGCCGGCCTCGAGGCGGTCTTTCTTGGCGGCTTCGGGGTCAGCGCCAGTATGTTGGGTCTGCCGGACCTCAACTTCCTGGGCATTTCCGAGATGGCGGAGGCGACGCGGCGCGTGGCGCAAAGGGTTTCTTTGCCGGTACTGGCCGATGCCGATACCGGACACGGCGGCTTGCATAACGTGGCGCATTGCGTGCGCGAATTGCGCCAGGCGGGGGCGGCAGGGATGATCCTCGAAGACCAGGAATTCCCGAAGCGTTGCGGCCACTTTGCCGGCAAGAGGGTGATCCCGGGCGCGGAGATGGCGCGCAAGATTCAGGTTGCCGCCGCCGCCCGCGGCGACTCCGGCTTTGTGCTGGTGGGGCGCACGGACGCCCGCGAGCCCCATGATCTGGAGGAAGCGATCCGCCGGGCGAACCTCTATTGCGAAGCCGGGGCCGACGTGGCCTTTGTCGAGGCGCCCTTGTCCGAGGAGGAGCTGCGCGCCATCTGCCGCCAGGTGCCGCATCCCAAGCTGGTGAACATGCTGGCCTTCGGCAAGACTCCGAGCCTGAGTGCGGCGGCGCTCGCGGAGATGGGTTTCGATATGGTCGTGGCGCCGATCGATTCCGTGCTGTTGCTTGCCCGGGCCATGGGCCGTCTCGCGGAAGCCTTCCGGCAGGACGGGCATACCGGGGCGCTCGCCGGCGAGATGACGGATTTTGCCGGGATCAAGGAGTTGTTGGGGTTGCAGGAGTTCCTGGACCTTCAGGAAGCCCGGGATAAGCCCGCGGACTGAATTCGCGCCCCGCGATTCCCCCGGCAGCTCTATTCCCAGATCGCTACCCGCGTACCGATCTCCAGGTATTGCCGCAACTCGCGCAGTTGCGAGTTGGTCAGGGCGATACAGCCCTTGGTCCAGTCGAAATTGCGGTGGATAAAGCTCTTGTCCGCCGAGGGGGCGCCCAGGCCGTGCAGGCCGATCTGGCCTCCCAGCGGGGTGTTCTGCGGCGGGATGCGCGCCTCTTGGTGCGCCTTGGCGAGATTTTGGAAGCTTTGCGCGTCGAGCCGCTCGTTCAGGTAGCCGCGCCAGGCGTCGCCCAGATTCGGGTAGTTGAGCTGGATAAAGGGGCCGAATTTCCCCTGTTCCCGGAACGCGACCACCCGGTAGATGCCTGTAGGCGTCTTTTTGTCGCCGCGCATGTTTTTGTCTCCCCGGCCGCCGCTGCCGGTAGCGATCGGGTACCGTTTGACGATGCGCCCTCTTTGCCGGACCAGGAGTTCCCGCTCGGATTTCCGAATCTCGAGACGGTAGCCGGGCGCCTCTTCCGCCAGGAGTGCGCCCGCGGGCGCCAGGAGCGGGAGCGCCGCCAGCAGCCAGGCCAATGGCCGCAATGCCGGCGCCGCCGGCGCCCCCAAGCCGTTACGCAATCGAGGGGAAACGATTCCCACCCCGCCATGGAGGGTAGATTCCTGCCT
>JAPPPX010000107.1 GCA_028817305.1 Gammaproteobacteria bacterium
GCGCTTCGCGCTCCTTTGCGATGCCGAGGGCGCAAGAGAAAGAGGGATTCCGGCCCCTGTTCAAGCCAGGGGCAGGCTCTTCGCCGGAATGACAAGAAATGAGGCCGGAATGACAGAAAAAAACCCCGGAATGACAGAAAAAAAGGCCCGGAAGGACAGCCCCCCCGGAATGGCGGAAAAAAGTGCCGAAGACGGTTTTTACGCAGCCTGGAAAGCAGGAATCCAGCGTATAAAGCGCACACCTCGCGCTCCTTTTAAGACAGGCGCGGGCCGCCCGGTGCCGCAATGTGCGCGTACCGCGCTCTACTTGCGCTGGATTCCTGCTTTCGCAGGAATGGCGGGGAAAAGATGCGTACTGGGATACGTTTTAATCAGAGTATCCTTAGCGGTTGCAGTTTACGGGCGCAACGCGGTTGCGGCGGTTGCGGCATGACGGCGCATCAAATATCCTCCCCGAGGATCTTGGGCGTCACGAATACGAGCAACTCCCGCCTCGTGTTTGACTGCCGCCTGTCCCTGAACAAGAAGCCCACATAAGGGAGATCGCCAAAGAAGGGGATACGGTTCGTGTTGTCCACTTTATTATCGCTGAACACGCCTCCCAACACGACGGTCTCGCCGTCCTCGACCAGCACGTTGGTACTCAACTCATTGGTGTCTATGATCGGGATATCGCCGGCCTGCGCGGACTCGCTCTGGCTGTCCTGGCTCACGTGCAGATCGAGCAGAACCCGTTCGTCGGGAGTAATCTGCGGGGTCACCCTGAGCGACAGCACTGCCTTGCGGAACGAGACCGCGGTCGCGCCGCTGGCCGACGCCTCCTGGTAGGGAATATCCACGCCCCTTTCCACAACGGCCTCGCCCTGATTCACGGTGATCACCTTCGGGCTGGCAATCTCCTCGGTCTTGTTATCGGCGATTGACGCCTGCAACTCAAGGTTCAGGAGCCAGGAGCCTACCTTGCCTATCGCCAAACCGAAGCGCCCGGCCGTAGCCTCGGCGATGGGAAGAGCGGTGATGTAACCGGGACTGTTTCCATCTCCGCAAAACCCGGGGCAAGTTGTCTCATCGCCGCCTGCTGCGACATCCCCCCTGTTTCTCCCGCCGAACTGAAAGAACCGGCCCTTCGTGTTTCCCGTCCGGGAATATCCGAACCTCACTCCCAGATTCTCGACGAATTCCCTTTGCGCGGTGACGATCCGGGTCTCGATCAACACCTGCTTCACCGGCACATCCAGGCGGGCAACCATTTCCTTCACCGCCGCTATGGTGGCACTGATGTCTTGCACGATTAAGGTATTGGTCCGCTGATCCACCGTCGTACTGCCCCGCTCGGACAGCAAATTATACGCTTCCCCGCGAATCAGTTCCGCCATATCCGTGGCCCTGGCGTAGTTGATCGAAATGTACTCGGTTTGCAAGGCTTCCAGTTCCTCAAGCGCCTGGACGCTCTCCAACTGTGCCCGCTCGCGGGCGGACAGCTCCTCCTGGGGAGCCACGATGATCACATTGCCTTCCTGTCGCATCCCCAGGCCCCGGGACTTCAGGATGATATCCATAGCCTGATCCCAGGGCACGTTTTTCAGGCGCAACGTGACATTCCCGGTGACCGTGTCGGTGGCGATCAGATTGAAGCCGGTGAAATCGGCAAGCAATTGCAGGACCGCCCGCACCTCTATTTCCTGGAAATTCAGGGACAACTTCTCTCCCACATAAGCGAACCGGTCCGCCTTGAGGGCTTCCTGCTCTTTCTCCGACAGCGGCTTGACCTCGATCGTGAGATCGTTATCCGTCTGATACGCCAAATAGTCATAAGCGAAGTCGCGCATGACGATCTTCATCTGGGTGCCATCCGCATCGGAAAAGACGTCGATCTCATTGACCGGGGTGGCGAAATCCACCACTTCCATGCGCCTGTCCCATTCCGCGGGCAACTCTACCCCGCGGAAAGAGACCTCCAATTCCTTGCCGCTACGGTCAATGCGCATATCCACGGCCGCGTCGGAAAAAGACACCTGGACCAAACCCTCTCCCTTGTTGCCGCGGTGAAAATCCACATTCGTGATTCGATACCCTTGCTCCACGTCGGCCAATTCGACGCGGGCTGCCTCTGCCGCCCGTACCCGCGCTATTCCCTGGTCCTCGTTCAGGGAAATCAGAACCGTGTTGCCCTCGACCTGAATATCGTAAGGCACCATCCGAACCAGGTTGATAACCACGCGCGCCCTGCCGGCCGCCTCCAAGGCAGTAACTCCGTCAATCTTCCCGACCCCTATAGGCTGGGATTTCTCGGCAAGATTGACCGCGACTCCGGGGAAATCCAGCGCGATCCGTGCCGGGTCGTCAATAGTAAAATGCCTGGGAGCGGCGACCTCATCGGAAAATCCGAGCTCCAGCAAGACCCGGTCGCCCGGACGGACCGTATAGTCCACCCTGTCCAGGGTCTGCGCCCAGGCCATCGGAAGCCAACTCATGCCCAACAACCCGAATGCCAGCGCCAGCCCGCAACTGCCGGCACGAGATTCCCGTTGGATGCCCCGTCGGATGCATTTCGCTGTATTCATATCTTTGTCCTCATCTCGCGCAGCATTCATTCCTCCAGCAGGGAGAGGGACGCCTCGCGCTGCCCCCAGCGCCCCTGACTGTCCTGAAACAACTCCCGGATCTCGATGCGATCCTCGGTAATATTCACGATCTTGCCTATGTTCTGACCCATGTAGTTGTTCACCTTGACCCGATGCACAACCCGATCGGGATCGATGATAATTCCCCAACGACCGCTGTCGTTCTCAATGAGCCCCACCATGCGCAAACTGTCCAACTCGAAGCTCTCCAGCTCTTCTTTGCTGCGCTCGGAAAGTTCGTACTGCCATTCCGGATTGATCTGCTCGCTGGCCAAATTGCTTTCTTCCTCCTGTTGCAAATAGAATTTCACGAACGGATCCCGCGCCTGCAGCTCCCCTGCCTGGTACAGGTACAAGGGAGTCCGCTTGAATTCGGGCAAGGCAGGGATGCCCGATCCGGGACGCGCGTTCACCTCGTCCGCATAAAGCTCCAGGTCGGAGATATCCCCGCCCAAAGTGCACCCCGTCAGCAACGCCAGCAGCGCAAGACTGCCGCCCCGAAAGAGATGCAGGCATATTTCTCTCATTGCTGTCCGCCTTCTTCCACGCTCAAGGCGCGGTAGGTCTTGGCAATGATCGTCATCCGCAGCACCGAACCGGCTCCCCCGGCACTGGCGATCCCGATGTTATGCGTGGTGACGATCCGCGGCAGGGAGGAAACGCCGCTGACAAAACTGCCGAATTGGTGGTAGTCTCCCTCCACGCTGATTTCTATGGGGAGCTCGGCATAAAATTCCTTCAGGTTTTCGTTCTGAGGCCGGAATGACTTGAATTCCAGACCAGCCGACAGGCCCGTCTGGGATATATCGATCAACAAACCTTCCATCTCTGCCTTGTTCGGCAATTGCCGCAACAAATCGCCGAACGATTCCTGTATCTGCTTCATCTGCTCCTTTAAGGCATTCAGGTTGGCCGCCGTCGTCTGCTTGGTCTCGAACTCTTCTTTCAACTGCACCTCCATGTTTTCCGCCTGCCCCAACTGCTCGCGCAAGCCGCGCACGTCGAAATGCCAGATAAGATATAACAGGACCGAACATAAGACGGCGACGATAACCAACCTGATCGCGATCGGCCAGGAGCCGATCTGCGAGAATTCCAGAGTTTTCAGTTCCGCAATATCCATCGGATCAACCTGCCAGCTCCCCTTCCTCGTCGGACTCGGACTTGGGCTGCACCTGTTGGATCTGCAAAGAGAAATGGCTGAGACGACGCGCCTGCTTTCCCTGCCCGCCCGAGCCCGGCTCGTCTTTGCTCTCAATCAGGCTGAGGCGGGGATTGGCCAACCACTCCGAACTGTTCAGGTTGCGCATCAGGGAAGACACGCGGGCGTTTGACTGCGCCACACCGGTAATCGTAAGCGTGTCGCCGCCTTGCTTAACGGCGGTAAAGCTGACCCCCTCCGGTATCCGCCGCGCCAAATCGTCCAGCAACCGCACATTGAAGGGCCTGCTGCCCTGCAACTCTTCAATAGCGCGCATCCTGGCGATCAGCCTGTTCTTCTCATCCTCCAGCGCCCTGATCTCCTCGATCTTTTTGTTGACAATTTCGATCTGCGCGTTCAGATAGTTATTGCGGCTATTCTGGTAATCAATCAACCGCACATAAGAAAAATGCACCACCACTCCCAGGAACAGGGCCACGATCAGCGCCAGGCCGAGCAAAGTGAGAAATTCGTTCTGCTTCTGGCGGCGCAGTTCTTCACGCCAGGGAAGTAAGTTAATCCTTGCCATCAGTCGAAACTCCTGAGGGCCAAACCGCAGCAGATCATCAATGAAGGCGCATCGCGCGTGAGTTGCTCCTCCGAAACTCGAGCGGCCTTTTTCATCTTCGCGAACGGATTGGCAATCGTCGTGGGAATGCTCACCTGCTCCTCGACCAAGTCGCCAATGCCCGATACGGCGACCGAACCGCCCGACAGCAAGAGGTAATCAATGCTGGAGATATGGCTGGCGGAGTAGAAAAACTGGGCCATCCGTCCGATCTGTTGCGCCATGGATTTCTTGAACGGATCCAGGACATCGGCCTCATAGTTATCGGGCAGCCCTCCCTGCTTTTTCGCCATATCGGCCTCCTCGTAGGAAAGCCCGTACACCTCCTGGATCTTCTCGGTCAACTGGTTGCCGCCGAACGAGTCCTCCCTGGAGTACATGATTCGCATATCCTTGAGTACGCTGAAGACCGTGCTGCCCGCGCCGATATCCGCAACCGCCACCACCTGCCCTTCCGCGGATTCCTCCCCGTATTCCTCCTCCATCATCATGGCGACGGTATTCTCCAGGGCGAGCGTTTCGATATCCACGATCTTGGGGATCAGGCCGGCCTGCTCAAGCACCATCACGCGGTTATCCACGTTTTCGCTGCGCGAGGCCGCCAACAACACGTCCACCTGCTCGGGATTGCCCTCGGTAGGCCCCACGACCTCGAAATCCATATGCACCTCTTCCAAGGGAAACGGGATATGCTGCTCTGCCTCAATTTCGACCTGAAGTTCCAGATCGCTTTCCGAAATATTCGCCGGCATGTTAATCACCTTGGTGATCACCGAAGAGCCGGCCACGGCCACCGCCCCATGCTTCAGCTTGGTGCCGGACTGCTTCACCGCTTTGGCAAGGGTGCCGCTAACCGCCTCGACATTCGATATGTTCTTTTCTACCATCGCCTCGGCAGGCAAAGGAACGACAGCGTAGGCATCCACCCGAAAGTTATCCCCTCGGGCCCCCAGCTCAAGCACCTTCACGGAGGCGGCGCTGATATCAATCCCCAGCACGGGAACGGCAGGACGGGCAAACAACGGCATATCTCAGGCCTCCTGAATCGCTTCAAGACCCCTGCCCCGTTTCACGGCGAACGAAGAAGGCGGGCAGAGACAGGAAACCTTAACCTGGTCGTCTTCCCCCCTTGTTCTCCATCCTCCTTGTCCGGAGCAAAGGGTTTTATTATCTAAAACCAGCATTTTGTACGAGTAAGCTTTAGCAGAAGATTATAGCACCTTTCGCCTCTTTGCGGCAACTGGGTTAATATTTGCCCATGAAAGCAAAGATTTGCCGCCGCTTTTGCGCTTTACATGCCACAACAGTTAGGCATTCTAGCGTATTACGTAAATAAATGCAAGTTTCTTATCAAGGATTCCGAAACCAGTGTTCCGCAAACTGACCGAATCGCTTTTGATCGCCCTGCTGCTGACGATCCTTGCCCTGGTCGGGGTCGTACAGTCCCTCGCTCCCACCCTGCCCAACATAGACACCCTCTCCGACATACAATTGCAAATTCCCCTGCGGGTCTATACGCGGGAAGGCGCCCTGATCGGAGAGTTTGGAGAGAAAAGGCGCGTCCCCGTTCGCCTCGACAAAATGCCGCAACTGGCAATCCATGCGGTACTGGCTGCCGAAGACGACCGCTTTTTCACGCATCCGGGAGTAGATTGGCAGGGCCTGCTCCGGGCCACCCTCCACCTGCTGAGCACCGGCAAAAAGACGCAGGGCGGCAGCACGATTACCATGCAGGTCGCCCGCAATTTTTTCCTGCACCGGGAAAAGACCTACCGCCGCAAACTGCGCGAGATCATGCTCGCCCTGAAGATAGAGCGGCAACTGAGCAAAGAACAGATCATGGAGTTATACCTCAACAAGATTTTCTTCGGCCACCGCGCCTACGGCATCGCCGCGGCGGCGGAAGTCTATTACGGCCAGGACATAGGAGACCTTTCCCTGGCCCAGATCGCCATGCTGGCCGGAATCCCGCAAAAGCCGTCGGAACACAACCCGGTTCGCAACCCGCAGGCGGCCCTGGAACGCCGGGCCTACGTGCTGAACCGGATGTTGAAACTTGGCTATATCACTGCACAGCAGCACCGAACGGCCTCGGATACCCCCGTCAAGGCAAAGCTGCACACCCCCCGCATAGAAGTGGAGGCGCCCCATGTAGCGGAAATGACGCGCACCGAAATGGTGCGGCGATACGGAGAACAGGCACTGACCATGGGCTATCGGGTTTTCACCACCCTCCAGGCGCGGCTGCAATACGCCGCCAACCAGGCCCTGAAAGAGTCGCTCCTGGAGTACTCGGTCCGCCACGGCTACAGGGGCCCGGAGCGCTACTATTCCCTGCGCCCCGAAGACGGCGAGGCGCAGTGGCGGCAACTGCTGAACAATCACCAAGTCCTCGGCGGGCTGCACCCGGCACTGGTAGTAGGCATAGAGGAACGGGCGGCGGAAGTTTACTCCGTAGGCATCGGCACCGTCGTCATCGAGTGGACCGGCATGGAATGGACGCAACCCTACATTGACGGGAACCGGCGCGGTCCCAAGCCGACCCGGGCCACGGATATCATCCAGGTCGGCGATGTGATCCGCATTCGCGAAGACCGGCAGGGCAAATGGTACCTGGCGCCCCTCCCCGGCCTGGAGGGCAGCCTGGTGGCGATGAATCCCGTGGACGGGGCGGCAATGGCCCTGGTGGGCGGATTCGACTTCCAGCGCAGTCAATTCAACCGGATAACCCAGGCGCACCGCCAGCCCGGCTCCGGCTTCAAGCCTTTTATCTACTCCGCGGCCCTGGAGGCGGGATACACGGCCGCCAGCATCATCAACGACGCCCCGGTGGTATATGACAACATCGGCGCCGACGGAGAAGACTGGCGCCCGAAAAACTACAGCGGCAAATTCTACGGACCCACCCGGCTGCGAGAGGCCCTGGTCCATTCCCGCAACCTGGTCTCGGTCCGGCTTCTGGACTCGGTGGGCATCCCCTTCGTCAAGGCATACCTGCAGCGGTTTGGGTTCTCGGCGGAAAAATTGCCTGCCAGACTGTCGCTGGCGCTCGGCAGCGGCGAACTGACAGCTTGGGAACTCGCCCGGGGATACTGCGTATTCGCGAACGGAGGCTACCGGGTGGATCCTTACTTCATCGCCCGCATCGAGAGCGACACGGGAGCAGCCGTTTATCGGCACCGGCCCAGGAAAGCCTGCACGGAACCGTCGTGCCAGGACACGGGCCCAGGCTACTACGGCAGTCAAGTGGGTCTTGCGGTCATCGATCCGGGAACGGCGAAAGACAGCGACCAGGCGCCGCGCGTGATCAGTGCGGAAAATGCCTGGATCGTCAATTCCATAACCCGCGAAGTGATTCAACGCGGCACTGGGGTCCGCGCTCGGTCGCTCAACCGCAAAGACCTGTCCGGCAAGACCGGCACCACCAACAAACAGAAAGATGCCTGGTTTTCCGGATACAACGAACAACTGGCGGCGGTGGCCTGGGTGGGATTCGACGACTCCCGCCCCCTGGGCAACCGCGAGACCGGCGCCAGGGCGGCGCTGCCCATGTGGATTCGATTCATGGACAAGGCCCTGGAGGGGACCCGGGAAAACATAAGGCCGCAGCCGAAAGGGCTGGTCAACGTAGTGATTGATGCCGATACCGGCCTGTTGGCGGACAAGTACAGCAAGCGGACCGTCAACGAAACCTTCCGCGCTTCCCACGTCCCCGCGCACAACCCGGGGCAGCCGCCGACCGTGGATGCGGCGCCCGACGACCCGGAGGGCATCCGGGAACGGCTCTTCTGAGCCCCGGCCCGCAAAGCCCCTGTGCCTGGCCGCACTACGATCCTTAGGATCGCCCTGCCGCTTTCCTTGCGCGAACCCCTGGACTATCTGCCCCCGGAAGGCGCCGACCTCCGGGAAATGCGGCCGGGCATTCGCGTGGAAGTCCCGCTGGCGAAACGAAGCTGCACCGGCCTGCTAAGCGCCCTGACGGAGCACAGCGCGCTGCCGGCCTCCCGGCTGCGCCCCGCCATACGCCTCATAGACCGCCAGCCGCTGCTCGGCCCGTCCCTGCTGCGGCTACTGCACTGGGGCAGCCGTTACTACCAGCATCCGGTCGGAGAGGCCTTCTTCACCGCCTTGCCTCCCCCGCTGCGCCGCGGACGCCCCCTGCCGGCAAGCGAAGGACCGCCAGCGGATGCGAATACGGTTCAGACCGAACCGCGGCCGCAATTGACACGGGAACAGCGACAGGCGACCGACGCCATACTGCGGGGAGCGAACAAACCGGAGGTTTATCTACTGGAAGGCGTCACCGGCAGCGGCAAAACCGAAGTCTATCTGAAGGCCATCGAAAAGACGGTCCGCGACGGAAAACAGGCCCTGCTGCTGCTGCCCGAGATCGGTCTGGTGCCCCAGCACATACAGCAGATCGAGCGGCGTCTCGCAATGCCGATGGCGCTCATGCATTCCCAGCGCACCGACCGCGAACGGCTGCTGGCCTGGCTGGCCGCCCGCGCCGGCCGGGCTCCCATCGTGGTGGGAACCCGCTCGGCCATCTGGACCCCGCTGCTGCGGCCGGGACTGGTGGTCATAGACGAAGAACATGACCGCTCCTATAAACAGCAGGAAAGATTCCGCTACTCTGCCCGTGATGTCGCCGTAATGCGCGCAAAAATAGAGGGCATCCCGCTCATCCTGGGTTCCGCCACCCCCTCCCTGGAGTCCCTGCGCAATGCCGGGCGGGGACGCTACAAGCATCTGCGCCTGCCCGCCAGGGTCGGCGCGGCCCGACTGCCGCAAATGCGCCTGCTCGATGTGCGCAGACACCCGATGCAGGGGGCAATCTCCGCCCCCCTGGAGGAGGCAATCCGGCAACAACTCGGGCAAGGGCTGCAAGTGCTGCTCTTTCTCAATCGCCGCGGCTACTCGCCGGCGCTGTTATGCCACCGATGCGGCAGGCAGGAGAGCTGCGCGCGGTGCGACGCCAACCTTACGTACCACCGCATACCCCGGGAGCTGCGCTGCCACCACTGCGGCCGGCGCCTGCCCAAACCAAACCGTTGTCCGGACTGCGGCGGCAGCTACCTGGAACTGGGACACGGCACGCAACGCATAGAGGCCACCCTCGCCAGGCTTTTCCCCGATGCCCGCATCGCTCGCATTGACCGGGACCGGACCCGGCGCAAGGGGACGCTGGAGGCCCTGCTGCAGGAGATCCGCTCCGGCCAAACGAACATCATGGTAGGGACGCAGATGATCGCCAAGGGGCACCATCTGGAGCGGGTGACGCTGGTAGGGATCGTGGACGCCGACCGGGGGCTTTACAGCCAGGATTTCCGGGCGGCGGAGCAGATGGCGCAGCAAATTTTACAAGTAGGAGGGCGCGCCGGCCGCGGCGCCCACCCGGGCACCGTGCTGATCCAGACGCACCACCCCGAGCATCCCTGGCTGAACACATTGCTGCGGGAAGGCTATCCGGGATTTGCCCGGTTGGCGCTGCGGGAACGCAAGGCGGCCAGCCTGCCCCCCTACCGGCGCATGGTGCTGTTGCAGGCGGAGGCCGCCGACCGGGAGAGAGCCGGCCGCTTCCTGCGGCAAGCCTGCGCGCACCTGCATCGGCAGCTGGCCGGCAACGGCCGGCAGCAAGACATGGAAATATGGGGTCCCTTCCCCGCCCCCATGGCACGGCGGGCCGGGCGCCACCGTCAGCAACTGGTCCTGCAAAGCAGCAAAGCGGAGCGGCTCCGCGAAATCCTCGCTCGGGGATTGCCGGAACTGGAGCGGCTGCGACAAAAGCACAAGTGCCGCTGGTTCATAGACGTGGACCCCATGGGCATCCTGCAGTGAGCTGCCGCGCCCCCGCCCGTCCAAAGCCCTGCGCCCCGCCCTGCGCCCCGCCTCGCGCGGCGTCCCCGCATCCCGCGCACCGGCGCCGGCCGACGGCGAACGCCCCGGCAACGGCTTCGAGACCGGCAAGAGCGGCAAGCGATTGCTAAGGACCCAGGTACAAGACTGGCTCGCGCGGGCGGTAGCGGCGATCTGCAGGCAAGAAGGCGCCCAGGCGCCGCCAGCGGACGGCATCCGGGTGGAGAACAGCCGGGAGAGCGCTCACGGCGATTTCGCCAGCAACGCGGCCCTGGCCCTCGCCGACTCGCTCGGCCTCCCGCCGCGCCGGCTGGCGGAAAGACTGCAGGCGCAGCTCCCCCCTTCCGATTGGCTGGAGCGGGTGGAAATCGCCGGGCCGGGATTCCTGAATTTCTTCCTCTCCGCGCGCGCCTATCATGCCGTGGTGGCCGAAGTCCTCGCCCGCGGCGGGGACTACGGGCGCGCCCGGCCGGAGCAAGAGCGCGCGGTGCTGGTGGAATTCGTCTCCGCCAACCCCACCGGCCCGCTGCATGTAGGCCACGGCCGCGGCGCCGCCTACGGAGACATCCTCGCCAACCTCCTGGAGGCCGCGGGGCACCGAGTCTCCAGGGAGTACTACGTCAACGACATAGGCCGGCAAGCGGAGATCCTGGGCCTCAGCGTCTGGCTTCGCTACCTGGAGCGCAGCCACCGGCGCCCGCTGCCCTTTCCGGAGGGCGCCTACCGGGGCGACTACCTGGGCCCCATCGCCGACAAACTGGCGGACTGGCGGGGGGCGGCGAACGGCCGGCTGTTGCCGCCCGCCGACTGGCAATGGCCCCGCGAGAACGGGCAAGGACAGGAAGACCGGGAAGCGTTGCTGGACGCCTGGCTCCGCGCCGCCCGCAAGGCGCTGGGCCGCCACTTCGACGCCGTGGCCCGCTTCGGCATTCGAGAAATCCTGAACGGCATACGGGAAGACCTGCAATCCTTCGGCGTCGTCATCAACCGCTGGGTACGCGAGAGCGGCATGGCCCGGCGCGGGAAGGTGCGGGAATGCCTGCGGACACTCGAGCGCAACGGCCACACCTACAGAGAAAAAAAGGCCGTCTGGTTCCGTTCCGGCAAGCTGGGCGACGAAAAAGACCGGGTGATCGTAAGGGCCAATGGCAAAACCACCTACTTCGCCTCCGACATCGCCTACCACCGGGACAAATACCGGCGCGGCTTCGAGCGCATGATCAACATATGGGGCGCCGACCACCACGGCTACGTAAAGCGCCTCACCGCGGCGGTAGCGGCCTGCGGCGAAGATGCCCGCCTGCTGGAGATCCTGCTGATGCAATTCGTCACCTTGTACCGCGGCAAACAAAAAGTGCCGATGTCCACGCGCGACGGGCAATACGTCACCCTGCGGCAACTCCAGGAAGAGGTGGGGCGCGACGCCGCGCGGTTCTTCTACGTCATGCGCAAGGGAGAACAGCATCTCGATTTCGACCTGGCGCTGGCCAAGGCGCAGTCCAACGACAACCCCGTGTACTACATCCAGTACGCCCACGCCCGCATCTGCAGCGTCATGCGCAAAGCCGCCGGCGAGGGGGGCGCGGCGCCGGCCCGGACGCGGGAAGAGCTGCAAGCCCTGACGGAGCCTGTGGAAAGGCAGCTGATGGCCCGCCTGGAAGAATGGCCGGCGCTGGTCCAGGCGGCGGCACAGGCGCGCGAGCCGCACCGGATAGCCTTCTACCTGCGCGACCTCGCCAACCGCTTCCACGTGTACTACAACCACCACCCCATCCTGGCGAGTCCGCCGCCGACGCGGGACGCCCGTCTGGCCCTGGCCTGCGCGGTTCGAACGGTGCTGGTCAACGGCCTGTCGCTGCTGGGGGTCGAAGCGCCGGAACGGATGTGATCCCGGGCGACTACAAAAACGTCCAGACCGACCGGCCCCCCGGGGCCGCCGGCCGCCGGCAACGGCCCTCTTACTTCCTGTCCGGATTCGCGCTTGGCCTGGCGGTAGCGGCCAGCGTTTACCACCTTGCGGGGCGCCAGCCTTCGGGAGACGCGGCCCCCCCTGCTCCGGCCGCCGCGAAAGAGCCCGCGCAAACGGAACAGAGCCGGGAGGCGCCCCCGGAGCCGAAATTCGAGTTCTACTCCATCCTCCCGGCGAAAGAGTCGCAGGTCCCGGAATGGAGAATTGCGCCGCCGGACGAAAAAAGCCAGCCCGCCCCCGCCCCCTCCGGGCGGTATTTCCTGCAGGCCGGCTCCTTTCGCCGTCCCGGCGAGGCGGAACAACTGCGGGCGCGCCTCGGCTTCCTGGGGCTGAAGGCGGACATCCAGACGGTCAACCTGGCCGAACAGGGCCTCTGGTACCGGGTCAAGGTAGGCCCATTCGCCCGCATCGGCGAACTCGAAGAAGCCCGCGGCCAGCTGCTGCGCGCCGGATTCCGCTTCATCGTGCTGCAACAAAAGGAGCAAGACGCCCGCGGCGCCAGTCCCGGCCCCTGAAGTCTTCCGGGCAGTCTTCCGCGCGCCCGCCCGCGGCATACGCCCGCCCGGGACAGGGACCGGCGATTGAACCGGCGAGCGGGCCGGCGCATGGGCCGGCGAATAGGGACGAGCGCGGGCGCATCCTGCATGGAGCGGGTGAAGGGAATCGAACCCTCGTTATCAGCTTGGGAAGCTGAAGTTCTGCCATTGAACTACACCCGCGTGGGGCAATCTGCTGCCCGCATTCTATTGCGCCCGGCGGGGCGTGGGCAAGGATTCCTGCAAGGCGCGGGAAGAATGCGTACCAATTATGTGTATGTCGCCGCTTTCTCCGAGAGGGCAACCGGCATATGTACCGAAACATGTATTTTGTAACCATATGCCCTGGAATATGTATATGAAATTGTGGTTTTGTACTCATATTGTGGAAAAACATATATAATTTAACCAGGACATAACCAGGACAAGGGGGTTCACGGTGACGGAAAAAGCCTATTCACTCAAGCAGTTCCCTCCCCGGGCAAAACTGCAGACCGTGCCGATTCTAATATATGTACCGAAACATGTATTTTGTAACCATATGCCCTGGAATATGTATATGAAATTGTGGTTTTGTACTCATATTGTGGAAAAACATATATAATTTAACCAGGACATAACCAGGACAAGGGGGTTCACGGTGACGGAAAAAGCCTATTCACTCAAGCAGTTCCCTCCCCGGGCAGACCTGCAGACCGTGCCGGTTCTAAGAACGCTGGCAGAGGCGCGGGCGGCGCTGGGCGAAATGAACGGACGCGCAACCAGCCTTCCGAACCAGACTATTTTGCTGGACACCCTGTTTTTGCAGGAAGCGCTGGCCAGTTCCGAGATCGAAAACATCGTCACCACGCAGGACGAAGTGTTTCGCGTTGACCCGCTTCTCGACACCGGCTCGGTGGAAGCCAAGGAGGTAGCGCGTTACCGGGACGCCATGCGCCTTGGCTACAGGAAATGGCAAGAAAACCGCTTCATCAGCGAGAACATGATGATTGACATGTTTCGCCTGCTCAAGCAACGCGACGAAGGCTATCGCCGCATTCCCGGCACTGTGGTACGCAACATGCAGACCGGCAGGGATATTTACACGCCGCCGCAAGACGGGCGGGAGATAGAGGGCCATATGCAGGAGCTGGCCGGTTTCATCAATGACGAGGCGCCCTGCGACCTGGACCCGCTGATAAAGATGGCGCTGATTCATCACCAGTTCGAGAGCATTCATCCCTTTTCGGACGGCAACGGCCGCATCGGACGAATCCTGAATATTCTGTACCTGACCCACAAGGGGCTTTTGGATGCGCCCATACTCTATTTAAGCCGCGCCATTAACCGCACAAAGCCCGACTATTACCGTCTTTTACAGGCCGTGCGCGAAACAGGGGCGTGGGAAAAGTGGGTTATCTACATGTTGCAAGCCGTTGACGAAACGGCAAAGCTGACCTTGCATCTCATATCGGACATACGGGACCTGATGGCCGAACACAAGAAGCGCATGCGCGACGAGCTGCCAAAAATCTATTCGCAGGACTTGTTGAACAACCTGTTTCGCCACCCTTATACGCGCATCGAATATGTGGCGAATGACCTGAAGGTTGGCCGTCAAACGGCGCGCAAATACCTCAAACAATTAACGGCGCGCAGTTTTGTGGACGAGGTGAAGGCGGGGCGGAACAACTATTACGTGAACAGACAGCTGGTCAATCTTCTTGTCGCCGTATCGGCCGAAGAAAAGCAGGAAAGCGGGGAATAGGACATTTCTGCTTTGGTTTGACAACTACCGCACCAACATTCACCATACCTTGAAGACCAAGCCACTCCGTTTCGACGA
>JAPPPX010000086.1 GCA_028817305.1 Gammaproteobacteria bacterium
GCGCTTTCTATGCGGGATTCCGGCTTTCGCCGGAATGACATGGAGGGAGCCGGAATGACATGGAGGAGGCCGGAATGACGGAAAGCAACATATAGCCGCCGGCACTACCCGCCCGCGACCACCCGGTGTCGCGGCCAGCGGCCGTCGCCCTCTGCGGCAACGACGACCGGCACCGGCGGCGTGCGGCAGCGCCGGGCGATGTCGGCCAGGGTGTCGCGGTCGGCGCCGATAACGCACACCGCCTCGCCGGCTTCCAGCGCGGCGGCGATGGCGCCGGCCTGCAACGCCGGGCCCCCGTCGGCCCTTGCCAGTCTCGCCACCAGCTTCGCCAGCAGCTTTTGCGCCGGCGCCGCCGCCGCGTCGGCGCCAAGGGCGATGCGTATTGGGCGCTCGCAGGCCCAGACGATCAGCAGCGCCGCCTTGGCGCCCGCGTCGGCCTTGCAGCTCAGCAATGCCGGGCCTCGTTTCGGGATCTGCTCGAAGCCGCGGCCCACGCCCCGATACGCCAGGCGGGCCGTCAGCCAGGCGACGCAGCGCAGGGCAAGCTCCGGCAGGCGGCGGCACAGGAAGATCAGCACCAGAGCGTTGAGCGCGGCGGTGGCGAGGAACAGGCCGGGGATGGAAATGCCGGCTCGCAGCAGGACGATGGCGAATAGCGCCGCGCCCACCATGAACAGGGCGTTCATGACATTGTTGCCGGCGATCGCCCTGGAACGGTGGCTGTCCGTACAGCGGGCCTGCACCATGGCGTAGAGCGGCACGATGTAAACGCCTCCGCAAAGGGCGATCAGCGCCATGTCGGCCAGCGCCCGCCAGTTGCCGGGGTCGAGGAGGAAGGCCGCAGCGCCCACCAGCTCCGTTGCCGGTACCGCGGGTGCGGGGCGGACCAGGGCCAGGTCCGCGGCGAACACGGTGAGGCCCAGGGCGCCCAGAGGCACGACGCCCGGCTCGATCCGGCGCGCGCAGAGTTTTTCGCACAAAAAGGAGCCCACGCCGATGCCCAGGGAGAAGGCGGTGAGCAACACGGTGGCGACGGTGCTGTCGCCGCCCAGCACGGTACGGGTGTAGTTGGGCAGTTGGGTGAGGAACAGGGCGCCGTAGAACCAGAACCACGAGATGCCGACGATGGGAAAGAACAAGGTGCGCCGCGCCGCGACGTAGGCGATGATGTTGCGGGTCTCGGAGGCCAGGTTCCAGTTCACCACGAGTTCCGGGGCCGACACCGGCGCGCGCGGGATGCCGCGGCTGGCGAGCCACCCCAGCATTGCCACCATCACGACGACCGGAGCCACCCGGGCGGCGGCGCCTGCCCCGTCCGCCCCGTCCGCGGCGACTAGAATGCCGCCGGCCAGGGTGCCCAGCAGGATGGCGAGAAAGGTCCCTGCCTCCACCAGGGCGTTGCCGCCGATCAGTTCGCCGGTGGCGAGGTGCTGCGGCAGGATGCTGTACTTGGCCGGGCCGAACAGCGAGGACTGGGTGCCCATCAGGAACAGCGCCAGCAGCAGCACCGGCACGCTGGCCAGCAGGAAGCCCGCCGCGCCGATCAGCATGATGCCGATTTCCAGCAGCTTGATGCGCCGCATGTAATCCGCTTTCTCGCTGCGTTCCGCCAGCTGCCCGGCCACCGCCGAAAACAGAAAGAACGGCAGGATGAACAGCGCGGCACTGAGATTGATCAAGGTGTCGGTGTCGGCGTCGGCGCTCAGGTGGAAGGCGATCAAGAGCAGCATCGCGTTCTTGAACAGGTTGTCGTTGAACGCGCCCAGAAACTGGGTAATGAAGAACGGCAGGAAGCGGCGCTGGCGCAGCAGCGCCATGGAACTGCCGCGCCCCGCGGCGCCGGCGGCCCCGTTGCCTGCCTGGTCGCCGCTCACTGCCCGTCCCGCCCCGTCTTCCAGGACAGGCACAGCCGGTATAGCGGGTTCCGCCCCCAGCCGGTGAGCGCCGCCGCCAGCGACACGGCCTCGCGCCGGGGCAGCCGCTCGAGCAGCAGGCGCAACACCCGTTCCGCCTCGTCGCGCCCGGGCGGGGAAGGCGCCGTCTCGCCGGCCACCACCACCACGAACTCTCCCTTGACGCGCCGGCCCTGTGTCTCCTCCGCGGCCTGCGTTTCGTCGCGCAGTTTCCCCAGGGGCGCCAGCCGCGCCCGCTCGTGCAGTTTGCTGATCTCCTTGACCGCCGCCGCCGGCCGCTGTTCCCCGAAGCACGAGGCGGCGTCTTGCAGGAACCCGCGCAGCCGATGCGGCGCCTCGAAGAACACCATCGTCCGGGGCTCCCGGCGCAGCGCCTGCATGCGCGCCAGCCGGGCCGCGCGCCGGGGCGGCAGGAAGCCCTCGAAGCAGAAGCGGTGCGCGGCCAGGCCGGCGACGGAAAGGGCGGCGCTGACCGCGCAGGGCCCGGGGACGGCGGCTACCGGGACCCCGGCCTCTTGTGCCGCCCGCACCAGGATGTCGCCGGGGTCGCTGATCAGCGGCGTGCCGGCGTCGGCGACCAGAGCGGCCGAGTCCCCGCCTTGCAGCCGCCGCACCACCCCGCCCGCCGCCCGCCGCTCATTGTGCTCGTGCAGGGCGCGCAACGGCCGGCGGATGCCGTACCGGTTCAGCAACCGGAGGCTGTGCCGGGTGTCCTCCGCCAGGATGAAATCCACACCGGCGAGCACTTGTTGCGCCCGCGCGCCCAGATCGTCTAAATTGCCGATCGGTGTTGCCACTACGTACAGGGTACCCGGATGGACCGCCTGTAGTTCTGTCATTGAACGATTTCCTGCCATCTCTGCGCCTGCCGCAATACTTGGCCTTGGCCGCCGGGCTTTCGCTGCTGTGCTCCTGCGCGCCTGCGCCCCGGCTGCCGTCTCCCGAGGAATTGGCCGGCGCCGGCGCCTGGCGGGAGGCTGCCGCGCTGTACCTGGAACGGGCGGCTGCCGAAGAAGACCCCGGTCGGCGGATAGTTTACCAATTGCAGGCCGCCGAACTGCTGGTCCGGGCAAAGGAGTGGCAGTCCGCGGAACGAACGCTGGCGGAGTTGGAGCCCCCGGGCGCGCCGCAACGGCTGTCCCGCGATCTGCTGCGGGCCCGCATCGCCCTCGCCCGGGGGCGGCCGCAAAGGGTGCTGGAGCTGCTGCCTGCCGCGCCCGCCGCGCAGCTCCCTGCCGGGTTGCTGGCCGAGCGGCACGACCTGCGGGCCCGGGCCTACGAGGCCGCCGGGCTGTGGCTCGAAGCCGCCCGCGAAGTGGCGGCACTGCAACCGTCCGACCACCAGAGGTTGTGGATGCTGCTGCGCAGCGCCCCGCTGGAGACCCTGCGGGAAGTGCGGACGCAACCGCAGGAATCCTTTTCCGGCTGGGTCGAACTGGCGGTGATAGACAAAAGCCCTTGGCCGCGGCCGGAGTCCTGGGACACCGCGATCATCTACTGGGAGCGGCAGTATCCCGGGCATCCCTCGCGGGACAGCGTACTGCCGCAATTGCGGCGCCTCTACCGGCAGTCTGTGCTGCGCCCCGCGCGCCTGGCCGTGCTGCTCCCTGCCTCGGGGCCCTTCGCCGACGGGGCTCGCGCCGTCCGGGAGGGCATCATGGCGGCCCGCTACCGGGAATCCGGCACCTTCACCACCATCCGGGTGTACGACACCCAGGGCCAGGACATCCCCGCCCTGATCGAGCGGGCGGCGGCCGACGAGGCCGATCTGATCATCGGCCCCCTGACCAAAGAGGCCGTGGCCGCGCTGCCGCTTTCCCCGTCCGTGCCTGTCCTTGCCCTGAACCGCCTGCCTCCCCCCGACGCGGAGGCCGCCGCGCCGGCCGCCTCCCTGGCGCCGCCCCGGGCGCCGCCGCCTGTCGTCGAGTTCAGCCTGGCGCCCGAGGACGAGGCCGTGCAGGTGGCCGAGCGGGCCCGTTTCGACGGCCACGTGACGGCGCTGGTCTTTGCCCCGCGTGGAGAGTGGGGAGACCGCGTTTTTCAGGCCTTCCGGGATGCCTGGCAGAACCTGGGCGGCATCGTGCTCGAGCGCCTTGCCTACGACCCGCAGGGCGGCAGCGAAGACTACCGGTTCTGGACCCGGGAGCTGCTGAACGTCGGCGCCAGCGAGTTGCGGATCGCCCGTCTGCAGCAGACCCTGGGGCGGAAATTCGAGTCGTGGACGCGCATCCGGCGCGATGCCGATTTCCTGTTCCTGGTTGCCGGCCCTCCCGTTGCCCGGCAACTGATGCCGCAGTTGCGCTACTTCGAGGCGGAGGCCATGCCTGTCTATGCCACCTCGCAGGTTTATGCCGGGACATTCGACCTCCTCGTTGACCGCGATCTGGACAATATTCAATTCGTCGCCATGCCCTGGCTGTTGGACCCGGACCCGGTAGGCGTAGAGGATCTGGGAGAGCTGGAACGGCACTGGGGCAAGCCGCGCCTCGACGCCTACGCCCAACTCTTTGTCTTCGGGATGGATGCCTACGCGCTGGGGCGCCGGCTGCGGGAGATCTACGCCGGCGACCTCTCTTTCCACCAGGGCCTCAGCGGGCGCCTGCATCCGCAGGCAGACGGAAAGGTTCGCCGCCGTCTGCAATGGTACCGGTTCAGCGGCGGCCGCCCCGTATGGCTGGGCCAGTAAGCGGCGGCCCCAAATCGCCGGATGTATCGCCGGATGCGCCGCCGGAAGCGGCATACGGCCCGCGGCAACGGGGCGCATGGGCCGAACGGCTGGCCTGCGGCTACCTGCGGCAACGGGGGCTGACTCTGCTGACCCGCAACTTCCGCGCCCGCGGCGGAGAGTTGGACCTGGTCATGCGGGAAGGCGACACCCTTGTGTTCGTAGAGGTCCGCTACCGCAGGGGCGGCGCCGGGCCGGATGCCGCGGAGTCCATAGACCGCCGCAAGCGGCAGCGGCTCCTGCACGCCGGCGCGCGCTACCTGCAGCAACACGCGCCGCGGGATGCGCCGCCGCCCTGCCGCTTCGATGTCGTTGCCGTGAGCGGCGGCCGCGAATGTCCGGCCATCCGCTGGCTCCAGGGCGCGTTCGAGGCGTAGGCGAAGGGCCGCCGCCGGCCTGCTTCCCCCGTGCTCCAGGGAGAGCCGCCTGTGCCGGCGCCTCATTTTTCCCATCGCTCCCTCCTTGAGCCGGCTGCCGCCCCACTCTCCCCATCACTCCCCCCTTTACACCTTGAGGGGGAGTCGGCAAGACGAGGGCGCAAGCCCGAAGTTGCGCCGGTGGGGGGTATAGCGGCGCCTCCTTCCCCCCAGCAGACACGGAAATCGCAACCGCCGCTTCCCCCCCACCGCAGCAGCCGGCGCCTGACGGCTTGGCTGCTGCGACTCCCCCTCCAGGGGGGAGTGATGGGAAAAATGAGGGAATAGCGGAAAAGAGAGCCGCTTTGCTCCCTTCGATTGCGTAACGGCTTGTAGCGCCGTCTGGCGATGCGCCC
>JAPPPX010000155.1 GCA_028817305.1 Gammaproteobacteria bacterium
TTTCCCATCACTCCCCCCTTGAGGGGGAGTCGCAGCAGCCAAGCCGCCAGGCGCCAGCTGCTGCGGTGGGGGGTATGCGGCCCTTGCGGTTCTCCTGGGCGGTGGGGCGTAGCAGGCGCTTTCGATGCTCCCCCCACCGGCGCGACATCGGGCTTGCGCCCTCGTCTTGCCGACTCCCCCTCAAGGGGGGAGTGATGCATATGATCCGCTTTTCTTGTCCTCGATTGCGTAACGGCAGGGCGCGCCGCCGGGCCGGTTGATCCGGCACTGGCTGCCCCCGATAATGCGTCTCATGCGCCGCGGGTGCGGGGGAGACGGCAAGGTTCGGGAGGAATAAGAATGCAATTCGGTTTACTGGCTGCGTTGGCGGCGCTGTGGCTCTCCCTTTCCGGGCGCGGCGAACCGTTGTCTTTGTTTCTGGGCGCCTGCTCCATCGCCCTGGTGCTGTTCCTGGCCCGCCGGACGCAACGCGCGTCCCGGGCGCCCCCCGCCTATCGTTTGGCCTGGCTGCCTTTGGCCGCCTACCTGGTGTGGCTGTTGGCGGAGATCGTCAAGTCCAACCTGACCGTGACCCGCCTGCTGTGTTCCCGCCGCATGTCCCTGCACCCGCGCACCTTGCGCATCCGCGCCGGGCAGAGGAGCGAGTTAGGGCGGGTGGTGCACGCCAACTCCATTACCCTGACTCCCGGCACCGTCTCCATAGAAGTGGACGAAGACTGGATTGACGTGCATAGTCTGGAGGGCGCCGCTCCCGTGCTGGAGGAGGGCGAGATGGACCGTCGGGTTTGCGCCCTGGAGAGGCCGGTACGGTGACGATCGCCGCCGTAGCGCTGCTGACCGCCATGCTGCTGACGCTGCTGGCTGCCATGCGCGGCCCGTCGCTCTATGATCGCCTGTTGGCGGCGAACACCTTCGGCACCGTCACGGTGCTGTTTATCGCCGTGCATGGCTTCCTGGACGGCCGCCCGCAATTTCTGGACACAGCGCTGGTCTATGCCCTGATGAACTTCATCGGCACTTTGGTCGTGCTGAAGTTCTTCGAGTACGGCGACATAGGCCGGGGTTCCGCCGACGAGGAACCGGATCTCTGAGATGGAAGAGTTGCTCCTCGTGGTTTCCCGCGCGCTGCTGGCGGCAGGCAGTTTTTTTGTCCTGGTGGGCGTCGTCGGCCTGTTGCGTCTGCCGGAATTTTTCACTCGTCTGCATGCGGCGGGCGTGACCGATACGCTGGGCGTCATACTGGTCCTGGCCGGATTGATGGTGCAGGCCGGTATCGGCCTGGTTTCGCTAAAGCTGTTGCTGATCCTGCTGTTGATCCTCTTTACCACTCCGGCCACTACGCACGCCCTAGCCAAGGCCGCCCTGCACGGCGGCATGCGTCCCATGCGGGGCGGCCAATGATCGGCGAGGCCCTGCCGCACCTGCTGTTGCCGCTGTTGCTGTTGGCGGCGCTGGCCATCCATGCCGTGCGCAGCCTGTTCGCGGCGGTGGTGTTGACCGGCATTTTCAGCCTGCTGACCGTGGCCCTGTTTGTCTCGATGGACGCGGTGGACGTCGCCCTGACGGAGGCCGTGGTCGGGGTGGGGATCGCGGTGGTGCTGCTGCTCGGCAGCCTGGCGCTGACCGGCGGCGAGGAGCACGTGACGCCGGGGCCGCCGCCCGGCCGCAGGCTGTTGGCGCTGGCCGTCTGTCTGCTCTGCGTCCTGCTGCTTTGCTACGGCAGCCTGGACATGCCGCCCTTCGGCGCCGCCGCCGCCCCCGTGCATTCCCACCTGAGCCCCCGTTACCTGGGGGGAGAGTTGTCCGAAGTGCCGAACGCGGTTACCGCCGTGCTGGCGAGCTACCGCGGCTACGATACCCTGGGCGAGTTAGCCGTGATCTTCACCGCCGGCGCCGCCGTGCTGACCTTGATCGGCCGCGGCCGCCGCCGCCCGGGCCGGGCCCCCGGCGACCCCCGGCCGTAGGAGGCGCCGTGACCGGGGAGCGAGGCAACGGCCGCCCGCGTACAGCGACAGCGTTGGCGCTTGCCGCCCGCCTGCAGCAGGCATGGGCGAGGGTATAATCGAGGGCGATGGAACACCATTTGGTACTCAGGGCCGTCGGGCGATTGCTGATGCCCTTTATTCTGCTCTTTGCCCTCTATTTGCAGATGCACGGCGAATACAGCCCCGGCGGCGGCTTCCAGGCCGGCGTCGTATTCGCCGCCGGTTTTATACTCTACGCCCTGTTTTTCGGGGTTCGCAACGTGCAACGCATCCTGCCGATATCCTGGGCGCGGGCCGGCATGGCCCTTGGCCTGCTGCTCTACCTGGGCGTCGGCCTGCTCTGCATGCCGGACGGACGGTTCCTGGACTACGACACGCTCCCCGTCGGCGGCCAAGTGCTGGGCATCTTTTTGGTGGAGTTCGGGGTGGGGCTCACGGTGGCCTCCGCGATGCTCCTGTTCTTTTACGTATTCGCCCATCCCTGAGCGCGGCGCATGGCGCCTGATCGTTGCCCCCGGCGATCTCGCCAGGCAGACGAAACGCTGGGCCCTTGAGCGGCCAGCGGCCGCCGCGATAGTCGCAAACGAATGAGTTCGCGCCCGGCTGCATTGGTTTTTAATGCCGGGTTCAGTATAAAATGGCCTCGATTTTTCATATCTGGACGGAGGATAAAAGCATGCTGAAAATTTACGGATTCGAGCTGTCCATGCCCGCAAATCGCGTGCGGATGGCGGTCAACGCGATGGGGCTGGAGCACGAATATATACGGGTCGATCTGAGCAAGGGCGAACAAAAGTCGCCCGAGCACATGCGTCTTCACCCGGCCGGCAAGGTCCCCGCGATGGACGACGACGGCTTTGCCCTATTCGAGAGCGGCGCCATCTTGAGGTACCTGTGCCGCAAAAGCGGCTCCGATTACTACCCCGCGGAACCGCAAGGGCAGGCGCTGGCCGATCAATGGGGCGACTTTGCGGTTCTGCATGTCCAGGCGCCCATGAGCCGGGTGCTGTTCAACAAAATCATCGCGCCGCGCGTCGGGTTGGAAGTGGACGAACGCTCCATGCAGACCGGCTACGAGTTTCTGGAGCAGTCCCTGCCAGTCGCGGAGGCGCAGCTGGGCAAGGCGGATTACCTGGCCGGAGGCCGGATGACGATCGCCGATTTCTGTCTCCTGGCGGCGGTGGACCCCGCCGATGCGATCGGGTTGGACCTGGGGCAGTACCGCCGTCTCGCGGCCTGGCGCAAGGCCCTGGTCTCCCAGGCATTCTACCGGGACGTCCACGCCTTTTTCGGCGCGGGGATGCTGGAACGGCAATAGACTTGTAGTCGCGCCGCGGCCCGCCGAGTGCGCTGGGCCGTCGCGGGGGCGGGGTCAAGGGCCATAGCATCGACTGTCTCCGGGAGCAAGGTATAGCCAGATATATTAGATTATGGCTATAAAAGTCAGAGCTCCTCGGGGGCGATGGGGCATAGCTAAATATATTATTTTATGGCTATAGCATCGGACAGCGCCGGGAGATGCCATGATATAGCCGTTTATATTGCCTTATGGCTACAAGAATTGTTTCTTGGGCGCGGCGCTTCAGGCATCGTGGCGGCGGCACGGTTCGTCCCGCGGTTGCCGCCGGCAGGCCGTCATTGGCTGTCTGGCAATAATCCTTTGGATTATTTGCGTATCGGGGGGCTTATCGGGGGGCGTGCATTGATAACCCATGCGGCAAATGCCTCGTTGTCCAAAGACCATGTGTTGCCCCATTTGCGCGCGATGTTTTCTCTACTCAGTTTCTGCAGGGCCGACTGAACACGATGGATCGGGGGGGCGCCCTCGCCCATCCATTCGCCGAGCCTCTGCCTCGTTTCCTTGCTGTAAGGTTTATTGGAGCCTTGCGCCAGGGCGCGGGCAACGGCCTGTTGGATTGGGGTCATAGAGCGCCAAGCTTCCGGAAAACTGGATTGGAGGGCTTTCTTGACGATGAAAGCCTCCAGTGCCTTGTTTAGGCCCTTTGCGGTGTGCATAAGGTAGGTAATGAAGGAGCAGAATAAATAAGGGTTTCGACTGAGCCGGCCGAAGGCGCGGATAGCCGGTTGCGGTTTAATTTGGCGGCTCTGTTTTTTGTTGAATATTTTTACCGTGTGTTCGACGAAATCGTTGCCGAGCCGGGGCAAATCTATCGGCGACGCGAAATGAAAGAATGGCGCCTTCCGTTCCGAGAACATGGCCTTTAATCCTGCCAGCGACGAACCGGTAAAAACAATGGCCAGGCCATCGCGGTGTTTGTCGAGGCTGCTGCGCAGCGCGGCGACCAGCGGTTGCAGGCGCCGGTCTCCGCCCAGCTCCTGCACTTCGTCAAAAAGGAGTATGACGGGTTTTCGGCGGTCGGCAATTTTACCGAGCAAATCGTCCAGATAAAGGTACACGTCGGGAGGCGGTTGGTTTTGCAGCGTTCGCAGGCTGATCTTCATGCCCGGCAGGGTTATGGATTGCGCCAGATCCATTACCGCTGCCCTGGCCGCATCCCAGGACCAATCCCGTTTGCGGGAAGTCTTGAGCGCGTGCAGGATCGTCGCCAGCGGGTTGGGGGACTGCATGAAATCTACGTAGATTACGCGATGCCCTTTGCTGTGCGCGTATGGGCCGAGGTCGTAGCGCAGGAATTCGCTCTTGCCGGTTCGTCGGGGCGCGAACAGCGTTAAGGCCCGGGTAGGTCCTTCAATGAGTCGGCGCAAGGTGTCCGCGGCAAACTCCTTGCGCGGGAAGTGCCAAAACTCATTGTCGCGCAGAAAGTCTTCGGGCTCGTGAACCGCCCACGGCATAATAGCCAATTATATTTTTTTATGGCTATAACCGCAAGGCGAGCCCGGCATAGCCAGTTATATTTTTTTATGGCTATAACCGCAAGGCGGGCCCGGCATAGCCAGTTATATTTTTTTATGGCTATAACCGCGGGCGGACCCGGCATAGCCAGTTATATTTTTTTATGGCTATAACCGCGGGCGGATCCGGCATAGCCAGTTATATTTTTTTATGGCTATAACCGCGCGGCAGGGTCAGCCGGGCGGCGGCTACGACAGCGGCGCTTCGTGGTCTTCCAGGCGCGCCAGCGCCTTCAGCGCCAGCCATTCCTCCAGGGCCAGGCAGGCGACGCGGAGACGGCCTTGCGCGATCCCGCGGCAGTGCGGATCTACCAGGGCAGCGAAGGCGCCTGCGCGCCGCAACGGCACCGGTTTCAGGAACGCCAGCCATTGCGCGCCGATGCGCGCGGCGAGGCTGGCGGCGATGGAGTCGGAACTCAGATCCCAATCCGGGGCGGGCGCGGCGAGGCCGTCGGGGAGCCATGCGGGTTCGCGCTCCGTGGGCAGCCACACGGCGCAGCCGGGAGCGGCGCCCGGCGTCTTCTCAATGGCCTCCAGCCCGGACAGGGCGGAGAGCATGTGGCCGTATTGACGCATGCCGAGCAGCGCCATGCGGTGCGCCGCGTCGTCGGCGAATCGCCAGCGACCCTGCGCCCGGCGCACTTGGTCGGCGAAGGGGCCGCCGCCGGGGACGATCACGCCGCTGTCGGCGCCGCCGCCGATTTGCGCCGCGTGCGCCAGCGCGCGCGCGAGTTCGGGGCGGGCATAGAGGCTGCCGCCGACTTTCAGTACCCATTTCACCCGCCGGGCGCGCCGAACAGGCGCATCATCGAGGAAACCTTGTCCAGCGTTTCCTGGTACTCGGCCTCGGCCACGGAGTCGGCGACGATGCCGCCGCCGCCGTGGAATACGACCCGTCCCGGCAGGTGACAGGCGGTGCGGATGGCGACGCTCAGGTCCATGTCGCCGTGGCGGCTCAGGTAGCCGATGGCGCCGCAATAGACGCCGCGCCGGTCCGGCTCCAGTTCCTCGATGATCTCCATGGAGCGCAGCTTCGGCGCGCCGGTAATCGAGCCGCCGGGGAAGCAGCCCTGCAACAGGTGCAGCGCGTCCCTGTCGGCGGCCAGTTCGCCCTCTATCGCGCTGACCATGTGGTGGACGTTGGCGAAGCTCTCGATGTCGAATAGCCGGCTGACGCGGATCGAGCCGGGGCTGCAATTCTTGCCGATGTCGTTGCGCAACAGGTCCACGATCATCAGATTCTCGGCGCGATCTTTGTCGCTGTGTCGCAGCGCCTCGATTTCCCGGCGGTCCTGTTCTGGCGTCCGGCGCCGCGGCCGGGTGCCTTTGACCGGCAGGGTCTGGACATGACTGCCGCGCAACCGCAAAAAGTTCTCCGGCGAAATGCTGAGCACCTGCAGGTCTCCGAAATCCAGGTAGGCGGAGAAGGGGGCCGGGTTGAGTTGGCGCAGGCGCCGGTACAGCTGCCACGGGTCGCATTCGATCTCCACCGTGAACTTCTGCGCCAAATTCACCTGGTAGCAGTCGCCGGAGCGGATATAGCCCTGGATCTTCTGGAAGCGCTCGATATAGCCGCGCCGGTCCATATTCGCCACCGGCGGCGAGCGGATGCGGCAGGCCGCCGGCGGCGGGCGTGCCGGCGCGGCCGGGGCGGGTGCCGACAGCAGCCGCAGGACGGCCTCGAAGTCGTCCTGGCCGAAGCGTTCGCCGGGGCGTCCTACCAGGGAGAGCTCCCGCCGCCGGTGATCCGCGATCGCCGCCCAGTCGTAGATGCCGAGCAGGATCTCCGGCACCCGTTCGCGGTCGGCTGCGATCTGCGGCAGCCTCTCGATGCGCCGGCCCAGGTCGTAGCCGAAGTAGCCGATGGCGCCGGTCTGGAACGGGCAGGGGGCGCAATCGCGGGGCGCGCAATCCAGGTACTCGCGGTCCCAGATGTGGGCGCGCACGACCTCGAACGGGTCGCCGGAATGGTCGCGGCGCCCGCCGCCCGCCGATTCCACGGTAGTGTGCCCGTCGCGGCTGCGGATCAGGCTGCCGGGGTCGGCGGCAAGGATGTCGTAGCGCCCCTGGCCGCCGTGTGCCGCCCCGCTGTCGAGGAAGACCGCGCCCGGCCGGCCCAGCAGTCGCTCGAACAGTGTTGCGGTGTCTTCCGTATAGGGCAGGGGTCGGCGCCACATCGCGCCTGCCGCGGCGGCTGGCTTCAACGCCTCGCTCCCGCCAGTCGCTGCGCGAGGCAGGCCACGCTGACGGCGGCCGCGCAGTCGTCGGCTCGTTCCCGCAGGGCTTGGGGCGCCGGGCCCAGCAATTCGCTGAAGCGGAGGAAGCGGCAGGCATGGCGCCGCGCCGTCCGCCCGGCCACCCGCCGCGCCAGGAAACAGCCGCTGCCGGCGCCGACGATAGCAGCCGGGGCGGCGCAGGATGCCGCCGCCAACAGGCGCCGGACGCCTGCCGCGATCCTGCGTTGCTGCACGGTTGCAATGGCCCGGGCGGCGGCGCGCCAGTATTCGAGCTCGGGCTCCTCGTAATCGCGGCCGAACATTCGCGCCAGGCGCCGCGCGCTGCCCTGCGGCGTCTTTTCGCCCTGGTCGCATGCCGGGTGTTGGTCGGCTCGTTCCGGCAGTTCGCCCAGCAGCCGGTACACGTCCGCCGTGACGGCGAAATATTCCGCCATCACCGAATGCTCCGTCCCGCCGATGCGGAAGCGGTCGGCGATGGCCATGACCGGCGTGCGGGTAACGCCAGTGTAGAGCAGTTCGCCCGCCCTCATGCGCTCCGCATCGGTGCGTGCCGTCGCCTGCACTCGCTTGCCCCGAAACGGCGCCAGATCGGTAGTAGTGCTGCCGATGTCCAGCAGCAGCCCGTCGCCGGCCCGTTGCGCCGTCCAGCTGGCGGTCGCATGCCAGTTCATCGAGGCGACTCGCTCCGGGCGTCCCGCGGCCTCCGAGGCATCCATAATCCCTGCCGTGCCGGCATACGCCAGGAAAGGGCGTCCCAGCAGCTGCCGCATTTCCGCGACGATCGCGGCTACTCCCTCGGCGCGGTTGCGAAAGCAGTCGGCCAGTTCGCCGCTCATGGTTACCACGTGGAGCGCGTTGCCGCCGCTGTCCAGCGCCTTGGCGCAGAGTCGGTGCGCCAGAGTCAGCCGCTCCAGGCCCAGCCATAGGGGGCAGGCCGCTTGCGTGACGTGCGTGAGCCTCCCGTCCGGCGCCAGCCGCGCCGCTTTCAGGTGGGCGCCGCCCACGTCCCAGCCGACGACCTCAGCCGCCATCGCAGCGCACCTCGACTGTGGCACGGTTCCGTAGCGGCGGGCCGCCCGGCGCCTCGCCGGAGGCGGCGCGCAAGACGCCGGCACAGGGGTTCCAGTCCGTGGAGCGGGCCAGCCCCGCGAACGAGGTCGTCGCCCGCGGATTGACCTCCAGCACGGTCAGCGCTACCCCGTTCGCTATTGCGTCTATGCCCACGTAGCCCACCAGTCCCGGGAAAGCCCGCTGCACGCCCGCCGCGATCTCCGCGCAATCCAGTGCCGCGCCGGCCAGCGCGTTGACGTGGCAGGCGCGCAGGCGGAAGCGTCCCCGCTCGAGCGCAACCTCTTGTCGGTTGACGCCGACCAGGCAGGGCGCCGCCGCCGGCGAGTAGATCACGCTGAGGCTGGCCGCCACGCCCTCCAGGTAAGGCTGACACAGGTAATCTCCCCGCGACTGCGCGTCCCGGTCCGGCAGCGCGCCGGCAGGCAGCAGGCGGGCGCCCTCGCAGTCCGTGCCATCGTCCGGTTTGATCACCAGGCGGCGCTTTTGCGGAAAACGGCAATCGCTCAGGCGCGCAGTCTCCACGCAGGGGACCGACGCTTCCCGCAGGCATTGCGCGGCGCGGTACTTGCTGCCGGTCTGCTCGACCACGCACGCGGGCGAGTTTAACAACAGGCAGGCCCGTTCTTCTGCCCGGCGGCACAATCTGGCCAGCAGCCCGCCGGTCTCCGGCGCGACGGGCCAGAAGGCATCGGTGTCCGCCAGCGCCTCGTCCAGCATCGCGCCGCAGTCGTCGCCTGTCCCCACCCGCAGCAGGTCGGTCTCGAAGGCCGGCGTTGGCAGCCGCGCGTCGCGCAATGTCGTCAGACGGACGCCCGCAACCGCGCTCAGGCCGGCACCCAGCGCCTGCAGCATCAATTCGCCTTCCTGCGCCAGGGGCGTTGGCAGTTCCCGGTCGCGGCAGCCCCCGCCGGTAATGTACTCGAATAGCAATACCTTCATCGCCATGCCTTCGCCGCCCTGGAACGGCAGCCCCAGGATGCCTCTCCCGCGCCCGTACTCCGCCCCCTGGGGGACGGCTTGCGCAACACTTTCCCCGGGCCCGGATCGGGAGTAAGATTATGCGCCGGAAGACAAAGGGAGGCGAACCCGATGCATGCCAGGACGACCAGACTTTACTCGCTCCTCGCCTTGACGGCCGTTATCGCGCTGTTGCCCGTTGCCGCGTTCGCCGACGACGGCATCCCCGATTTGGTCGGCGACTGGAAAGGCGTGAACTACACGCTCTCTGACCTGAAAGGTTACAGGGAATGGGGCGAAAAGGTAGTCCATATCACCGAGCAGAGAGACCGCCGTTTCCGCGGCTACTTCGTTTACTCCGAGGGACGCAGGGATTTTTTCGGCGTGATCTTTCCAGACAACGTGTCCTTTGTGTGGGTGGCCTCCAACAGCAGGGGCTACAATCACGGCAGGATCATGGGCCCCGACCGCATCAGCGCCTGCTATGTGGAGACGTGGGAAATGGCCACCGTCGGCTGCGCCGATATGACGCGGCAGTAAAGGCGGCAGTGGCGCGCCCGCGCCCTGCCGCGCGTCTCTCTCCGGCAGCTCCGGTTGCCGAATGTTCCCCTCCTTCCTCGCAGCAGAGTCCCCGAATTCGCTACAGGCCGGGAGTCCGGCACGGAGGCGGTTCTGCGTCTATTGCGGTTCGGGGATGCCGCCGCCCAGCGGCGAGCGGCGCTCGAAACCGTTCTGCGGCTGTTCCAGCTCTGCCCGCAGCCGGACGATGCGGGGCTCTTCCCAATTGCCGGTCATATGGTACTTGCGAGTCAGGATGCGGTCGAAGTTGGCCTTGCCTTGGCCGAACCAGCGGTCCAGTAACAGTACGGCGCCGCCGATCCCGGCGCCGGGGATGCCGCCGAACAGCACCCCGTACAGGGGCCAGTTGCTGGAAAGGTTGGGGATGGCGGCAATTTCCTGGTCGTAGTCGCGTTCTGCCCAGCCGCTGCGGCCGCTGATATAAATGTCTATGCCTGGGGCGCGGACCGTGAGGTCGTCCGTGTAGGCGTTGCCGTCTTCCAGTCGCAGGCGGCCAGCGATCGAGTCGAAGCTCAATCCCTTGCGGAACACGTCGAACAGGTCGGAGAAATCCAGCCGCAGCCGGCGCAACAGGCTCTGCAAATTGAGAATGCCGAACAATCCGGAGGCGCCGGACTGGATATCGCGCAGTCGCCCCTTGCCCAGGTCTATGTCCAGCGTGCCTCGCATCGTAGTCAAGTTGTAGTCCGCCAGCGATCCGGGCCAGTCCAGGCTCATCCGCAACCGGGTCGGTGCCTTCTGGGTCGGCGAGGGGGCGCCAAGGAGCCGGTACAGATGCGCTAATTCTTCCGCTGTCAGAGTCAGTTCGATCGCTGTTTGCGTCGTCTCCTCGCGCTGCTCCCAGGTGCCGGTGGCGTCCAGCAGCAGGCCTTCGCTCTCAAGTTTCAGGCGCAGGTCCTGGCCGCTTTCGATACGCTCGGTGGCGATGTGCAGGCTGCCCAGCGAGGTGCCGTCGCGCAGTAGTTCCTGCACCGTGACTGCCACGGTGGGCATGGTGCGGGGGTCCACGTCCGGTTTTTGGGAGGTTTTCGGGAGGTCTAATTTCGGCCCGGCCAGGGACAGGCGCGACAAGGCGACGCTCCAAGTTGGATCCGGTCGCGCGGGTATATGCAGTTCGCCGTCCAGTTCGCTGCCGCTCAGAGAGACGCGCCATGCCTCCGGGGTGGCCTCCACCGCGGCCGAGATGTCGTGATATTGCGCGCCGAACAGTTCCAGTCGGTCGAGTTGCAGCCGGGTGTCGCCAAGCAGGGACGGCGGGGCCACAGGCTGGTTCCGCGGCAATTCGGACAGCAGTTCGCTCCACTCGGCCATACTTAGCATACCGATTTGTCCCTGCATGGAGAACCGCGCCGGCAGTCCCGCCCGGGCATCGGGGCGGTAGCTGCCCTGGAGTTGCCGTCCGTATCGCCATGCGAGCGCGGGGCTTGCCTCCGCCGCGGGCCGCTCGAGGCGCAGGGAGAGCGCGCGTTCTTCGGCGGCGGTCTTGCCCAGGGGCGAGGGCAGCCGGACGGCGAGGCCGCGCAGGGGGGAATGCAGTTCCAGGCGCCAAGTCTCCTCATGCGCGCGGTAGGTTGCCTGCCAGTCCGAGGCGCCCTGCAGCCGTCCGGCGACGAAGGAAGATGGGGTATCGGCCGGCGCCAGTCCCCAGCGTTCGATCTCGGCGGCGATCGTTTCGGCGCCGATCTTGCCGCGCGCGGTGAACGCGAAGCGCGGCGCTTTGTCGGGGCGGTAGCGCAGGTGAATGCGCAACGGGTCGCCGCGGTAGTTCGCGTGCAAGCCCTCGCTGACCAGGGCGCCGTCCCGAACCTCCACGGTGCCCCGGATATCGCTCAGGCCGGGCCCGACGGGCGGCTTCAGCCAGCCCTGGCGCAGTTTCAGGCGCCCGCGTTCCGGTATGGGCCAGGCGCCGACGGCGCGGGAGGCGGACAGCCGGAAGTGTGCTTCAAGCTCCGCCTCGCCGCCGCCGCGCCAGCCGGTTGGCAGGCGCAGGCCTTCGGCGGCGGGCCATTCCCGTACGGATTCCAGATCTCCCTGCAGCCGCACCTGAAGCTCCGGTTGCGGCTCCTTCATGTCGCGGATCTCGATCTGGCCGCCGATTACGCGCAGGCCGTTCCAGCTCCCGCCAGCGAACCGCGAGCGGAAACTGCTCTCGTCGAACTCCAGATTGCCCGAGGTGTCGCGGAGCGGGGGCAGGGAGTCGCCGCGCAATGCCACTTGGCTTTGCTGCAGAAGAATGCGGGTCTGGAAGCGCCCCTCGTTGGCGGCGAAAGGGAAGTCCGCGAACGCGCCGCGATAGACAATGCGCCCAAGCCGCACTTTGCCGGAGCGGATCGTCGTCTCCATGAGACGCCGCGTACCGGCGCCGATCTTGACGGGCAGATGCCGCAATACGTCGCGCGCCGCGGCGTCTTCTACGCGCACGTACAGGTCGGCCGCCGCCGGCCGCCGTTGCCCCGGCCAGTACAGCGTCCCGTGCAGCTTGCAGCGTGCCCCGGAGAGTTGCGCCGTCGCGGGGAGAAAGCGCAGCCGCGGCCGCTCCGCCGCCGGCTCCCAGTGCAGGAAGGCCCGTGGGCGCACCAGTTCCAGGGGGATATCGAATAAGCGGGGAATATCGAGCACCATCTCCCTGCCATGCAGCCGGGCCCTGATGCCGTCGTCGCCGATCCAGGCGCGGCCGCCGACTCCCGATGCCCGGCGCAGCAGCCTGCCGCCGGCCAGTTCGACCTCGGCCAGTTCCAGTTCCAGGCTGGGGGCGCCTGCCCCTGTACGCAGCAACAGGTTGCGCAGCTCGCCGCCCGCGTTCGGCGGGACGCGCGCGGCCCATTCTTTTTTCAGTATTTTTTCCGGCAGCAGGGGCAGCAATTCCGGCAGTTTCCGCAAGGCCAGCCGGTTCAGCAGCAGTTGCCGCTCTGCGCCCGTCGGCGCCTGGGCCAGGCGCAGCTCGGTGGGCGGCCAGGGACCGCTGTCCGTCGCCATGGTTTCGATACGCGCCCCGTAGTAATGCCACTCTTTCCCATCCCGGTCGCCGACGAACTGGGCGCTCAGTTTTCGCGGATGCAGCCGCTGGCCTGCCGCCGTTTGCAATCGCAGCTCGCCCGCCAGGCGGCCCTGCAGCGATTCCAGTTTGCCCCGGCGCCAGTCCAGCCAGGCCTCGCCCTGCAGTCGGCCCGCTGTCGGACGCAACGGAGCCGGTACCCGGCCGGGAGGCAGCCAGCGGGCCGGTTCCAGTCCTTCGCTGGCAATATGCAACAGGCCGTTGCCCTTGCCTAACGGACCGCGGCTGTCGAAGCGCAGGCGCCAGGGATCGCCGTAGGAGGCGGGAGGGGCCACGGTGGCGTCAACCAAAATGCCGCCCTTCCGCCGTTGCAGGCGCAGGGAGGGAATAGAGAGCGGCGGCAGCGGCTGGTGTTCGTCTGTCGCCGGCAGCCACCGCAACTCGGAGTCGAGGAAAAACAGGTCTTTTTCAGGGAGCGTCCGGCCGTGGGAACGCGCGAGTTCTTGCATGGAGAACGATTCGGGGAATTGTCCCGGCCGCCATGGGGCGGCGCTGGCGCCGGTCCGCGGCGGCCTCAACTCCGCCAGCAAGCCCTTCACGACAACTCGCCGCAGGCCCGGCCATTGCCGGTGCGGGAGGGAGAGCGGGAGCAGCTCCAGGCGCAAGAGTTCGATTTGCGCCCGGGAGCCGCGCCCGTCCAGCTCCGGGAATTTGACCGCGCGGGCCTCCAGAATAAGCCGCCATCCCTGCCAGGATGACGAGACCTCTCCCGCTTGCAGGGGGAAATTCAGGTACGAGCCGACGATCCGTGCCGCTTGTTGCGGGTACGCGTCTAGCCAGTACGGCAACAGGCGCAGGGCCGCGAGCAGACCCGCGACGGTCAGCGCCAGCGATAGCAACAGCGTCTGTCTTATCCGGCGCGCGCGGGCCGGCGGCGGGAGGCGAGATTCGCTCAAGCCGGTCCTCCCGCGCTACAGGAAAGCGATCTGGAACTCGGCGATCGCGTCATGGCGGCCTGGAACTTCCGGGAGGCGAGGCTGATCAGGAATTTCTGGTTCATTGGCGGTTTCCCCGGCGCCTGGGGAAAGACCGCTCTATTATACTCGCGGATGCGCCCGCAACGGATACGCTGCGGAACTGCGGTGCCTGTGGCGCTCGGGAATCCGCACCCGCCCGTTGCCCTCGCTGCGCTGGAGCCCCGCCGATTGCTAGTGTTAAGTATGCTTAAAACACCCAGTACGCATCTTTTCTTCGCTATTCCTACACAGCAGTTCGTGCAAAAACCGTCTCCGCCTCTTTTTTCCCATCACTCCCCCCTTGAGCCGGCTGCCGCCCCACTCTCCCCATCACTCCCCCCTTGAGGGGGAGTCGCAGCAGCCAAGCCGCCAGGCGCCGGCTGCTGCGGTGGGGGGTATGCGGCCCTTGCGGTTCCCCTGGGCGGTGGGGCGA
>JAPPPX010000029.1 GCA_028817305.1 Gammaproteobacteria bacterium
GCCGGCGTCGTCTCCAAAATTATCGAGTGAGCGGGCATCGAGTGAGCGGGAATTGCGACAGCGACGAATGGAACATGTTCTCCGTGGAGTTTCGCACCAGGCCAGTAGCTCAATTGGCAGAGCGGCGGTCTCCAAAACCGCAGGTTGGGGGTTCGATTCCCTCCTGGCCTGCCAATTCGTTTCGCCGGAGAGTTTCGTCGGCGGTGGGGCGGCTTTGATATTCGGGGGCTATGCCGGTTATGCCCGCGGTCGCCATGACGAAAACCGACATCGCCAAGCTGGCCTTTGCCTCGCTGGTCCTGGTTGCTGCGATAGTCGTTTATTATTCGGTGCCCGAGGAGCCCTTCCTGGTTTGGATAGGCTTGATGGTCGGTTGCGCCGTCATCGCGGTGCTCCTGGCCTTTTGGACGACTCCCGGCCAGCGGGCCTGGGCTTTTCTGGGCGATGTGCAAAGCGAGGTCCGCAAGGTAATCTGGCCGGAGCGGAAGCAGACGGTGCAGATGACCTTATTGGTGGCGATCATGGTAATTCTGGTCGCCTTGATCCTGGGGTTGCTGGATTGGATCCTGGGCGGGCTGATCGAGTGGTTTATCGGTTAGCGCGTCAGCGGAGATCGGGTTCATGGCAATGAATTGGTATGTGGTCCATGCCTATTCCGGGTACGAAAACCAGGTACGGCGTTCGCTCGTGGAGCGAATCAGGCACAGCAATCTGCAGGACCAGTTTGGCAAGATCCTGGTTCCCACCGAAGAAGTGGTGGAAATGCGCGGCGGCCAGAAGCGCAAGAGCGATCGGAAATTTTTCCCCGGCTACGTATTAGTTCAGATGCAGATGAACGAGGATACCTGGCACTTGGTCAAATCCGCTCCGAAGATCCTGGGATTTGTCGGCGATACCAGCGACCGGCTGCCTGCCCCGATCAGCGACAAGGAAGCCGCCGATATCCTGCAGCGAATTGAGGACGGCATAGAGCAGCCCAAGCCGCGGTTCATTTACGAACCGGGCGAAGTGGTGCGGGTTACGGACGGAGTGTTCAAGGACTTCAACGGTGTTGTAGAGGAAGCGGACTACGAGAAGAACCGCCTCAAGGTGGCGGTTCTGATATTCGGACGCTCCACGCCCGTGGAACTTGGTTTCGACCAGGTGGGGAAGGAGTAGCGCCCTTCGGCTTCTGGCGCTGGCCGCGGGCCGAATGAGGACGAGATAACGCAATGGCAAAACAGGTCGCAGGACAAATCAAGTTGCAGGTTCCGGCGGGAAAGGCCACCCCGGGGCCTCCGGTAGGGCCCGCTCTCGGGCAGCGCGGCGTAAACTCCATGGAGTTCTGCAAGGACTTCAACGAGCGGACGAAAGCGATGGAGGAAGGGTTGCCGATCCCCGTGGTGCTCACGGTTTACAGCGACAAGAGTTTTGCGTTTGTCCTCAAATCGCCGCCCGCTTCCCATCTGCTCAAGAAGGCGGCGGGAGTGAGCGGCGGCAGCCCTACCCCGAACACGGAAAAGAAGGGAAAGATCGCGCGCCGGCAGGCGGAAGAAATCGCGCGCATGAAGCGGGGCGATCTTACCGCCGCGGATCTCGATTCCGCGGTACGCACAGTCATAGGGACAGCGAGAAGTATGGGCATCGAGGTGGAGGACGCCTGAAGTGAGCAGGCAATCCAAGCGGTTCAAGGCCATTTCCGAGAAGGTCGAGCATACCCGGCGCTATCCCGCGCTCGACGCATTTCGTTTGCTCAAGGAATGCGCGACGGCCCGTTTCCCGGAGTCGGTGGATGCCAGCGTCCGCCTGGGCGTTGACCCGCGCAAGTCCGACCAGATCGTACGGGGCAGTTCGATATTGCCGAATGGCACCGGCCGGAAGATCCGGGTGGCGGTGTTCGCCCAGGGGGAGCAAGCGCAACAGGCAAAGGAGGCGGGCGCCGAGATCGTTGGTTACGAGGATCTGCTGAAGCGGATCCAGGAAGGGAAGCTGGACTTCGACACGCTGATTGCCACGCCCGAGGCAATGCCTCTGGTTGGCAAGTGCGGTCAGATCATCGGTCCGCGCGGGCTTATGCCCAACCCCAAGGTGGGAACGGTTGCCAGCGACGTGGCCAAGGCCGTCAACAATGCCAAGGGCGGCCAGGTCCGGTACCGGACTGACAAGGCAGGCATTATTCATTGCGGGATTGGCAAGGTTTCCTTCGAGGCGCAGGCGCTCAAGGAGAATCTGGAGACCTTGCTGGCCGATCTGGCGAAATTAAAGCCGAGCGCCGCAAAGGGAAGTTACCTGAGGAAGATCGCGGTCTCCACCACGATGGGTCCCGGGCTGACTATCGAACCGGGTTCGCTGGCGCTCTGATGCCAACCGGGGACCGCCATGGCAAGCCTTGCCGGATGCGGCGCCGCGGGAGGCTGCCGTGAGTCTTGCCCTGGCCCGCAAGCAGGCCGTAGTCCAGGAGGTCGCCGCAACGGCGGCGGATGCGGGGCTTGCCATTGCCGCCGAGTATCGCGGGCTGACGGCGGGAGAACTGAATGCGTTGCGGCGGTCGGCCCGCGAGCAGGGCGTGTACTTGCGCGTGGTCAAGAACACCCTGGCGCGGCGCGCCTTGAGCGGCGGGCGCTTTGCCTGTTTGGAGCCGGGGCTTTCGGGCCCCCTGTTGCTGGCGTTTACGTCTGGAGAACTCGGCACCGCGGCCCGGCTGTTCCGGGATTTCGCCCAGGAACACGAGGCCCTGATCGTCCGCGAGGTGGCCCTGGAGGGCAAGCTTTTGGCCCCTGGCGATATCGGGCGGTTGGCCGACTTGCCGACCCGCGAACAGGCCATTGCCCGCCTGATGGCGGTTATGCGGGCGCCGCCGGGTCGGTTGGCGACCCTGTTGCGGCAAATCCCCGTGCGCCTGTTGCTGGTTTTGAGGGCGGTGCGGGGCAATGACGGCAATGGCAATGGTGCCGGTACGGGCGCGTAGGACGTAGGCGACAGGTTCGGGCGCCGCGTTCGCGAGGAGGCGGCCCTGGATAATGCGAGCGATGGAGAAGTAAAAGAGGAGTTGGAGCCATGGCAATAGACAAGGCAGAGATCGTAGAAGCGATTTCCAAGATGACCGTGATGGAAGTAGTGGAGTTGACGGATGCGCTGGGAGAACGGTTCGGCGTCTCCGCCGCGGCGCTGGCCGCCCCTGTTGCGGCGCCCGCGCCCAGCGAAGCCGCAGCCGAGGAGCAAACGGAATTTACCGTTACGATGACTTCGTTCGGGGACAATAAGGTGGCGGTGATCAAAGTGGTTCGGGGCATTACCGCGATGGGCCTGAAAGAGGCCAAGGAGCTGGTGGAAGGCATCCCGGCCACGATCAAGGAAGGAGTGTCGAAGCAAGAAGCCCAGGATCTTAGCAAGCAGCTCGAAGCGGCGGGAGCTTCCGTAGAGGTCAAATGATTTGCCGCGACAGTGCGGCGATTGGGAGGAGGCGTCGCCTTTTCCCTTGCGCCCCGGCCCGCGGCAACAGGGAGAATCGCAGGTGAGCACCTATTCCTTTACTGAAAAGAGGCGGATTCGCAGGGATTTCGGCAAGCGGCCGGACATCCTGGAGATCCCCTACTTGCTGGAATCGCAGATCAATTCCTACCGCGATTTTCTGCAACAGGATGTCCCGCCTGCCGAGCGGGCCAGACGGGGACTGGAGGCCGCCTTCCGGTCGGTGTTCCCCATTGTCAGCCATGCGAAGAATATTCGGCTGGAATACGTGGAGTATTCCCTGCCTGCGCCCACTTTCGACGTCAAGGAATGCAGGTTGCGCGGGCGCACGTACAGCGCGTCGTTGCGTGCCAGGCTTCGGTTGGTGATTCTCCGCGGCAAGGGCAAGAAAGACGCCAAAGACGCCGATATCGCGCAAGAACCGGAGGAGATCAAGGAAGGCGAAGTGTACATCGGGGAACTCCCCCTGATGACCGAGACCGGCACTTTCGTCATCAATGGCACTGACCGCGTGGTGGTTTCTCAGTTGCACCGGTCTCCCGGAGTGTTTTTCGACGACGACAAGGGCAAGACGCACTCTTCCGGCAAGCTGCTGTATTCGGCCCGCGTGATCCCCTACCGCGGTTCCTGGTTGGACTTCGAGTTCGATCCCAAGGACCTGCTCTATTGCCGGATCGACCGGCGGCGGAAGCTGCCCGTTACCGTTCTGCTGCGGGCGCTGGGCGAGGACGGCAAGCCCTCCCCCGGGGAGGACAAATCCGCGGATAAGGACGTCTTCCGTTACCAGAAGGGCGCGTTTTTTCTGGAGGCGAAGAAGAAACGGCTGAATGGAGCGGAGACAGACACGCTGTCGTGGGATCACATATGGGGCGAAGTGCTGCCGCTCCCGGTTGCCAAGTCCCGCAAGCCGAGCGTCCTCTCCGCGCGGCGGATCGCCCGCCGGGAGGTCGAGGAACTGGAGCGGTCGAAACTGCGCAAGCTCGAAGTTCCCCGGGAATACCTGCTGGGGAGGGTCCTGGCCAGCGACATCCCCGGCAAGGGCGGCAAGGGCGGCAAGGGCAGCCGGCCCCTGGTTGCCGCCAAAACCGTACTTGCCGGCGAGCACCTGGAGCAGGTTGTAGCGGGCAAGGCGGCCCGGACCATCGAAACCTACCCGAAAGACAAGTACGACGATGCGGGCATTCTGGGGTTGTTCTTCGAAACGGACGCCTTTTGCTGCAAAGGCCAGAAGTTTTTCCTGGAATTGAACCCGCGCCACCTGCGGGGCGAGGTATTGCCTTTCCCTATTAAAAAGGGCCGCGAGAAGATCGTTGCCAAGGACCAGCGGATTACGCCGCAACAGGTTGAGAAGATCGCGCGCTCGAAGCTGCGCGAGATTGAAGTCCCCCGGGAATACCTGCTGGAGAAAGTCCTTGCCGAGGATATTCATGGCGAGGACGGCAGCCGGCTGGCCGCTGCCAATGCCGAGATCTCCGCCGAACTGCTGGACCGGCTTGCGGCGGAGGGGGTGGAGCGGTTCAAGACGATTTACACGAACGAATTCGATTGCGGCCCCTACATATCCGACACGCTGCGCGTCGAACAGCCCGCGTCGGGCGGCGTTAAAAACGCGCAGGAGGCGCAACGGGAGATTTACAGCGTGATGCGGCCTGGAGATCCTCCCACGGCGGAGGCGGCAAAGAACCTTTTCGCCAACCTCTTTTTCAACCCGGAGCGTTACGACCTGTCCGCTGTGGGCCGCATGAAATTCAACCGCCGCATCGGCCGGGACGGGGGAGAAGGCGAAGAGCAGGAAGGCGAAGCAAGAGGCAGGATCCTCTCCAGGGCAGACCTCATCGAGGTGCTCTGGGCGCTGATTGATATCCGCAACGGGAAGGGCTCCGTGGACGACATAGATCATATGGGCAACCGGCGGGTCCGGTGCGTGGGCGAGATGGCGGAAAATCAATTCCGCATCGGTTTGGTGCGCGTGGAACGGACGATCCGCGACCGGCTGGCGCTGCCCGAGTTAGAGCAACTCATGCCGCAAGACATTATCAACGCCAAGCCGATCTCCGCGGCGATGCGGGAATTTTTCGGTTCCAGCCAGTTGTCCCAATTCATGGACCAGAACAACCCGCTGTCGGAAGTGACCCACAAGCGCCGAGTTTCCGCGCTGGGGCCGGGAGGTTTGAAGCGCGAGCGTGCCGGCTTCGAGGTGCGCGACGTGCACCCCACCCATTACGGCAGGCTTTGCCCGATCGAAACCCCCGAAGGCCCCAACATCGGCCTGATCAGCTCCATGGCCGTGTTTGCGAGAACCAACCGGTACGGTTTTCTGGAGACACCCTATCGGAAGGTGAAAAAGGGGGCGGTGACCGACCGGATTGACTATTTGTCCGCCATTGAGGAAGGGCAGTACGTCATCTGTCAGGCGAATGCCGTGATGGACAAGAGGGGGCGCCTTCTGGAAGAGTTGGTATCCTGCCGGCACCGGAACGAGTTTGCCCTGATGAATCCCGAGCGGGTGGATTACATGGATGTCTCTCCCAAGCAGATCGTTTCCGTTGCCGCCTCGCTGATCCCCTTCCTGGAGCACAACGATGCCAATCGCGCCTTGATGGGGTCGAATATGCAGCGGCAGGCGGTGCCCCTGATGAGGACGGAGAAGCCGCTGGTGGGCACGGGGATGGAACGCCGTGTCGCGATTGACTCGGGCGTGGTCGTGGTGGCGAAGCGAGGCGGCACGGTTGATTCCGCCGATGCCACCCGCATCGTAGTCCGCGTCAACGAGCGCGAGATCAAGGGCGACGATCCCAGCGTCGATATCTACAATTTGACCAAGTACACCCGTTCCAACCAGGACACCTGCATTAACCAGAAGCCGCTGGTGAAGCCCGGCGACGCGATCTCCCGGGGCGACGTGCTGGCCGACGGCCCGGCGACGGATCTTGGAGAACTGGCGCTGGGCAGAAACCTGTTTGTCGCGTTCATGCCCTGGAACGGCTACAACTTCGAGGACTCCATCCTGGTATCGGAAAACGTGGTCAAAGAAGACCGCTACACGACGATACACATAGAGGAACTTACCTGTGTGGCAAGGGATACCAAGATGGGAGCGGAGGAGATCACGCAGGACATCCCCAACGTCAGCGAGAACATGCTGAATAAGCTGGATGAGTCCGGGATCGTGTATATCGGCGCCGAGGTTTCCCCGGGAGACATCCTGGTGGGGAAGGTGACCCCGAAGGGCGAGACGCAGCTGACTCCCGAGGAAAAATTGCTGCGCGCCATATTCGGCGAGAAAGCCTCCGACGTGAAGGACACTTCCCTGCGCACCCCCTCGGGCATGAACGGGATGGTGATTGACGTACAGGTACTGACCCGCGAGGGGGTGGAAAAAGACGCCCGCGCTTTGGAGATCGAGCAGGCGGAACTGGAGCAGGTAAGGAAAGACTTGAACGATCAATTCCGGATCATGGAGGATGGGATCTACCAGCGTCTCCAGAAGAATCTGGTCGGAAAGGTAGCGAACAAAGGCCCCGGCGGCCTGAAAAACGGCAGCAAGATCACGGGCAAATACTTGGCCGGCTTGGCGCGGGAGAAGTGGTTTGACATCCATATGCGCAACCCCAAGCTCAACGAGCGCCTGGAACAGGCGGCGCGAGGCATTGATGCGGCGCGCAAGAAACTCGACGAAGGGTACGAGGAGAAGCGTTCCAAGCTGACCGGCGGCAGCACTTTGGTGCCGGGCGTACTGAAGACGGTCAAGGTTTATCTGGCGGTCAAGCGGCGCCTGCAGCCAGGAGACAAGATGGCCGGGCGGCACGGCAACAAGGGGGTGATCTCCACCATCGTTCCGGTAGAGGACATGCCCCACCTGGCGGACGGCACCCCGGTGGACATCGTGTTGAATCCTCTCGGCGTCCCTTCCCGCATGAATGTGGGCCAGATCTTCGAGACCCACATGGGGTGGGCCGCCAAGTGGCTGGGCAAGAAGATTGGGGCGCTGCGGGATGGCCGGACTGGCCGGGCCGGGGCCGCCTCCCCCCTGCGTTCTTTATTGGGCAAGATCTACGGTCGCAGCGAGGCTCTGGCGGCATTGAACGAATCCGCAATCGTAGAATTGGCCGAAAATCTGCGTGCGGGAGTGCCCATGGCCACCCCGGTGTTCGATGGCGCGCGCGAGGAAGAGATCAAAGCGATCCTCAACCTGGCCGATTTGCCCATATCCGGCCAGGCCACTCTCTACGACGGGCGCACCGGCAAGGCATTTTCGCAACCGGTTACGGTCGGCTATGTGTACATGCTGAAGCTGAATCACCTGGTGGACGACAAGATGCACGCCCGTTCCACCGGGCCGTACAGCCTGGTGACCCAGCAGCCGCTGGGCGGCAAGGCGCACTTTGGCGGTCAGCGTTTCGGTGAAATGGAGGTATGGGCGCTGGAGGCTTACGGCGCCGCCTACACTCTCCAGGAAATGCTGACGGTCAAGTCGGACGACATCGTCGGGCGCACCAAGGTTTACAAGAGCATTGTGGACGGGGACTACGGCATGCACCCAAGTACGCCGGAGTCCTTCAACGTGCTGATCAAGGAGATCCGGGCCTTGGGGATCGACATCGAGTTGGAACGGGAATGACCTGCCGGGGCACTGTAGCGGCGCCGGCGCGGCGGGCATTGCATGTAGAGAGGGCCTGATTATGAAAGACCTGTTAAAACTGTTGCTGAAGGACAGGGAGCAGGAGGATTTCAACGGCATACGCGTTGGCCTGGCTTCCCCGGAGAAGATCCGCTCCTGGTCCTGGGGCGAAGTCAGGAAGCCCGAGACCATCAACTACCGGACCTTCAAACCGGAACGCGACGGCCTGTTTTGCGCCAAGATCTTCGGTCCCGTCAAGGATTACGAATGTCTTTGCGGCAAATACAAGCGCATGAAGCACCGCGGCGTCAGGTGCGAGAAATGCGGTGTCGAAGTGATGCCCGCCAAAGTGCGGCGCGAGCGCATGGGGCACATCGAGCTGGCCAGTCCGGCGGCGCATATCTGGTACCTCAAGTCCTTGCCCTCGCGCATCGGGTTGACCCTGGATATGACCTTGCGCGAGATCGAGAGGGTGCTCTACTTCGAGGCCTACGCGGTGATCGATCCCGGCATGACCAAGCTCGAGCGGGGGCAGTTGCTCTTTGAGGAAGAGTACATAGCGATGATCGAGCAGTATGGCGACGAGTTCAAGGCCAAGATGGGCGCGGAGGCCATCCACGAGATGCTGAGCACCCTCGACTTGGAAGCCGAGATTGCCTCCCTGAAAGAGCAGCTCGAAAAGACCGATTCCGACACCAAGCTGCACAAGCTGTACAAAAGGTTGAAACTGCTTAAGGCGTTCCAGTCGTCGGGCAACCGCCCGGAATGGATGATCCTGAAAGTGCTGCCCGTACTGCCGCCCGAGCTGCGGCCGTTGGTGCCGCTCGAGGGAGGGCGCTTCGCCACCTCTGACCTGAACGACCTCTACCGGCGCGTGATCAACCGCAACAATCGGCTGAAGCGCCTGCTTGAATTAAGCGCCCCGGAGATCATCGTGCGCAACGAGAAGCGCATGCTGCAAGAAGCGGTGGACGCCTTGCTGGATAACGGGCGGCGCGGCCGCACCATCACCGGCGCCAACAAATTGCCCTTGAAATCGCTGGCGGACGTGATTAAGGGCAAGCAGGGGCGCTTCCGCCAGAATCTTCTGGGCAAGCGGGTGGACTACTCCGGCAGGTCCGTGATCGTCGTCGGCCCGACCTTGAAACTGCATCAGTGCGGCCTCCCGAAAAAGATGGCGCTGGAATTGTTCCGGCCGCTGATCTACAGCAAGCTGGAATTTCAGGACATGGCCAACACCATCAAGGCGGCGAAGAAGATAGTGGAACGCGAAGTGCCGGAGGTGTGGGACGTGCTGGAAAAAGTGATCCGTCAGCACCCGGTGTTGCTGAACCGCGCCCCCACGCTGCACCGGCTGGGGATCCAGTCCTTCGAGCCCGTCTTGATCGAAGGCAAAGCGATTCAGCTGCATCCCCTGGTGTGCACGGCGTTTAACGCGGACTTTGACGGCGACCAGATGGCCGTGCATGTGCCGCTGTCTCTGGAGGCGCAGCTGGAGGCGCGCGTCCTGATGATGTCCACCAACAACATATTGTCGCCGGCGAATGGCGAACCGATTATCGTGCCGACGCAGGACGTGGTCCTCGGTCTCTACTACCTGACGCGCGAATCGAAGACCGCCAGGGGCACGGGCATGGTCTTCGCCGGCCCGGACGAAGTGATCCGCGCCTACGAGAGCGAGCTCGTTGACTTGCACGCCAGGATTATCGTCCGCATGCGCGCCGACGGCGCCGACGGCGCCGACGAGGCGGCGGACGGCGCGGGAGAAGGCTCGGCGGTCCGCCGCGTGGAGACCACGGTCGGGCGCATCATTCTCTCCGGCGTCCTGCCCGAGGGATTGCCGTTTTCCCTTATAGACCGGGTGATGGACAAGAAATCCGTTTCCAGCCTCATAGACACCTGCTACCGCCGTCTCGGGCTGAAAAAGACGGTGGTATTCGCCGACCGGCTGATGTACCTCGGCTTTACCCACTCGACCCGCGCCGGCATCTCCATTGGCGTTGACGACATGGTAATTCCCGGACGCAAGGCCGAGATCGTCCGCGAAGCCGAGGAGCGGGTGAAGGACTACGCCCGCCAATACAACTCCGGTCTGATCACCGACGGCGAGCGCTACAACAAAGTCGTGGACATCTGGTCCCGCGCCAACGACAAGGTCGCCAACGCGATGATGCGGGAGCTGGGCATGGAGGCGGTCGCGGACGAAGACGGCGGCCGGCCGGTCGAACAGCAATCCTTCAACTCCATATTCATGATGGCCGACTCCGGCGCCCGCGGCTCGGCGCAGCAGATCCGCCAGTTGGCCGGCATGCGCGGATTGATGGCCAAGCCCGACGGCTCGATCATCGAGACGCCCATCACCGCCAACTTCCGCGAGGGGCTGGATGTGTTGCAGTACTTCATTTCCACGCACGGCGCCCGCAAGGGTCTTGCCGACACGGCTCTGAAGACGGCGAATTCCGGATACCTGACCCGGCGTCTTGCCGATGTGGCCCAGGATCTGGTCGTGACGGAGCAGGATTGCGGCACCCGACAGGGGTTGACGGTACGCTCCTTGATCGAGGGCGGGGAGATTGTGGAAACGCTGCAAGAGCGGGTGCTGGGCCGGGTGCTGGCCCGGGATGCCGCCGACCCCAATACCGGGGAGATCGTAGTGGCCGCCGGCGAATTGCTGGACGAGACCAAGGTGGCGATCCTGGACCGATGCGGCCTGGACGAAGTGATCGTGCGCTCTCCCATCACCTGCGACACCCGGCACGGCATTTGCGTTACCTGTTACGGGCGCGACCTGGCCCGCGGCCACCTGGTGAACATCAACGAGGCGGTGGGAGTCGTGGCCGCCCAGTCCATCGGCGAACCGGGCACCCAGCTGACCATGCGCACCTTCCATATCGGCGGCGCCGCCTCCCGTGCCGCCGCCGCCAGCAGCACGGAGATCAAGCATGGGGGCACGTTGCGCTGGCACAATCTGAAGGCCCTGCCTCGGGAAGAGGGGGGCCACGTAGCGATATCGCACTCCGGCGAAGTGCTGGTGCTGGACGCGCAAGGCCGCGAGTGCGAGCGCTACAAGCTCCCCTACGGAGCCGTGCTCACCGCCGCTTCCGGAGACAAGGTGCGGCCCGGCCAGACGGTGGCCAGTTGGGACCCGCACACGCACCCGGTGATCACCGAAGTCTCCGGCCAGGTCAAGTTCGACGATGTCGTCCAGGGCGTCACCGTGGAACACAAAATGGACGAGGTCACCGGCTTGGAAAACATCGTAGTGCTCGACTCCAAGAAGCGCACCGCGGCGACCAGGGAACTCCGCCCCACGATCAAGCTCATCGGCAAGGACGGCGAGGACCTGAAGATACCGGGCACCGACCTGCCTGCCCACTACCCCCTCCCTGCCAAGGCAATGATCAACATTCAGGATGGAGACCCGGTGGGCGTCGGCGCGGTGATCGCCAAGATTCCCCAGGAAGTGCTGAAGACCCGGGACATCACCGGCGGCTTGCCGCGGGTTGCCGATCTGTTCGAGGCGCGCAAACCGAAGGACCCCGCCATCCTGGCCGAGATCGCCGGCACGGTCAGCTTCGGCAAAGAGACCAAGGGCAAGCGGCGGCTGGTGATCACCGACGCCAACGGCGAGCGGCACGAAGAATTGATCCCGAAATGGCGCCACGTTTCCGTATTCGAAGGCGAGCACGTGGACCGCGGCGAGGTGATCGCCGACGGCCCCTATTCCGCCCACGACATTCTGCGGCTGCGGGGCGCCGACAAATTCGCCAGTTACATCATCAACGAGATCCAGGATGTCTATCGTCTCCAGGGCGTCAAGATCAACGACAAGCATATCGAGGTGATCGTCCGGCAGATGTTGCGTCAAGGCGAGATCAAGGAGCCGAACGACAGCGATTTCCTCAAAGGCGAACACGTAGAACGGACCTGGATCCAGGAACGCAACGAAGCGATCGAGGCCAAAGACGGCAAGCCGGCGCAATGGGAACCGGTATTGCTCGGGATCACCAAGGCATCGTTGTCCACCGATTCGTTCATATCGGCGGCTTCCTTTCAAGAGACCACCCGCATCCTGACCGAGGCCAGCGTCAGCGGCCGCCGGGACGACCTGCGCGGCCTCAAGGAAAACGTGATCGTGGGGCGCCTCATCCCGGCCGGCACGGGCCGCGCCTATCATCTGGACCGGCTGCAACGTCAGCAGCAGGAATTGGATGCATCCGCCGGCTTGGAGGCGGCGGAAGAACTCCTGCCCATCCCCGCTGCCGCCCCCGAAGCGCCTGTGGCCCCCGCAGCGGACAGCGCCGGTTCCGAGGCGGAGGCGAAGGAGGCCGGCGCGGCCGAGGCCTGATGCCTGTCAGCTTGATGTCTGTCAGGGATTCCCGCCTGCCAGGCTGTGCAAAAACCCTATGGGCATCCAGCGTATAAAGCCCACCCCGCCATTCCCATGCCCCCCCCCGCCATTCCTGCGCCCCCCCCCGCCATTCCTGCGAAAGCAGGAATCCAGCATATCAAGCGCGCGCTTCGCGCTCCTTCATGACGGCTCGAGGGAAAGGCGGACGGGCAAAGATTCGCGCTGTCGCCTGCTGGCGCCGACGCGCGAATGTGCGCGTACCCGCGCTCTATTTATGCTGGATTCCCGCCCCTGTTCAAGCCAGGGGCAGGCTCTGCGCGGGAAAGGCGGGCAAAACGAAAGGCCCTGCCTGAGACTCGGAATAGGACATTGCTGCTTTAGGCTTACACGGATATTCCCCTTGATTGATAATTGATAATTCCTGATTGATAATTCTCGTCTCGCGTTCGTTGCCATGCGCGCCCCGGTGCGCGCGACTCGATAGCAGGAGTGTCTGAAATGAAAACAGGGAACATCCCGTATCCGTTGGTTTTGTTTTCGGTTTTGCTGGCGGCCCTGCCGGGTTGCGGCCCGGCGCTGATCGCTGGCGGCGCCACGGGCGCGGCCCTCGTCCATGACCGCCGTACCGCCGGCACGGTCGTCGAAGATCAGTCCATTGAGTTCAAGGCGAAAAGCGCGATCGCCTCGGACGAGGAACTGAATGAGAAGTCGCATCTCAATGTCACCAGTTACAACAATGTCGTGCTGGTTACCGGGGAGACGCCCACCGACGAGCTGCGAGCCCGCGCCATCCGCCTGGTCGAGGGCGTAGAGAAGGTCAAGCAGGTGTACGACGAGATCGAGATCGCCGCTCCCAGCGCGCTGCTCGCCCGCAGCAGCGACACGGTGCTCACGAGCAAAGTAAAGACCCGCCTGCTTGCCGCCAAGGGCCTGGACGGGACACGGGTCAAAGTAGTGACGGAGCGTGGCATCGTCTATCTGATGGGCCTGGTATCCAAGGAGGAGGCGGACATCGCCACCGACGTCACGCGCAAGACCAGGGGCGTACAGAAGGTCGTGCGCCTGTTCCAGTATGTCGAATGACGAATAAAGCCCGCCCCGCCATTCCTACCCTTTACCCCGCCATTCCGGCCTCCTCTCCGTCCTTCCGGCCTCCTCTCCGTCCTTCCGGTTTCCTCTCCGTCCTTCCGGCCCCTCTCTTGTCATTCCGGCGAAAGCCGGAATCCCGCGCAAATAGAGCGCGGAACGCGCACATTGCAGCGCCCGACGGCCCGCACCTCCCTTAAAAGGAGCGCGAAGCGCGCGCTTTCTATGCGGGATTCCGGCTTTCCAGTCTGTGTAAAAACCCTACGGGCATCCAGCGAATAAAGCCTACTCCGCCGTTTCCATGCCCCCCCTCGCCATTCCCGCGCAGGCGGGAATCCAGCGTATAAAGCGCGCGCTTCGCGCTCCTTCAGGGCGGAGCGAGGGAAAGGCGGATAGCCATAAACTCGCGCCGCCGCCTGCCAGCGCCATCATGCGAATGTGCGCGT
>JAPPPX010000082.1 GCA_028817305.1 Gammaproteobacteria bacterium
GCCGGCGTCGTCTCCAAAATTATCGAGTGAGCGGGCATCGAGTGAGCGGGAATTGATGATGGAACAGCAAAAAATGCGCATCCGCCTGAGGGCATTCGATTACCGTCTGCTCGATAAATCTACGCGCGAGATCGTGGAGACGGCGCGGCGCACGGGCGCCCAGGTCAGGGGGCCGATTCCGTTGCCTACCCGGAAGGAGCGCTACACGGTGCTGATTTCCCCCCACGTGAACAAGGATGCCCGGGACCAGTACGAGATCAGAACTTACAAGCGTCTCCTCGACATCGTGAATCCCACGGAAAAGACCGTGGATGCGCTGACCAACCTGGAACTCGTGGCGGGCGTCGAAGTGCAGATCAAAGTGGAAGGCTGAGGGGCGGCCATGGCGCTGGGGATCGTAGGTTACAAGCGGGGCATGAGCCGGATTTTTTCCGAGGACGGCACGTCCGTGCCGGTTACGGTGATCGAGGCCGCGCCCAACCGCATCGCGTCCCTGCGGACACCGGAGCGGAACGGGTACCGCGCCATCCAGGTGACTTGGGGCAAGAGGCGTCCGGGCTGGCGGGAAAAGCACAAGCGGGCCGCGGGCGAGCATGCCAAGGCAGGAGAGCCCGGCTTGGGGCTGATGGAGTTCCGTCTGGACGACGGCGAGGCACGGGACGGGTTGCAGCCGGGCGCCGAGGTCAAGGTGGGAATCTTCCGCGAGCGCCAGCAAGTGGATGTCACGGGCACTACGATTGGCAAGGGTTTCGCCGGCGCCATCAAGCGGCACGGCTTCAGACGGGGCGGCGCCAGCCACGGCAACTCTCTTGCGCACCGCTCGGCGGGTTCGATCGGCCAGTGCCAGACGCCGGGGCGGGTGTTCAAGGGCAAGAAGATGGCCGGGCACATGGGCAATGTGCGCCGCACTCTGCAACGGCTTGAGATCGTTCGGGTGGACGAGGAGCGTAACCTGCTGTTCGTCAAGGGTTCGGTGCCCGGCGCGCGGGGCGGCAGGGTAGTGATCCGGCCCACCGTCAAGCCCGCCGGTCGGTCGCAGCTTTCGGCGGCGCCGGCAGAGGAGTGAGCCGATGGAACTTCCCTTGCGCGCGCTGGGTGCACCGGGCGAGGCCCGCCGGGTGAACGTGTCGGAGCGAGTGTTCGCCGCGGATTTCCGGGAACCGCTGGTGGCGCAGGTGCTGACCGCCTACCTGGCCGGCCGGCGGCGGGGCACGCAGCGCAACAAATCCCGTGCCGATGCCCGCGGCGGCGGCGCCAAACCGTGGCGGCAGAAGGGCCTGGGACGCGCCCGGGCCGGCAGCAGTCGCAGCCCGATCTGGCGCGGCGGCGGAGTTACTTTCGCCGCCCGTCCCAGGGACTACTCGCAGAAGATCAACCGCAAGATGTACCGCGGCGCGTTGCGCTCGATCTTCTCCGAGTTGGTTCGTCAGGACCGCCTGATTGTGGTGGACGCTTTCGTGGTGCATGGGCCGAAAACCAAGTTGGCTGTGGAGCAGTTGGAACGGCTGGAATTGGCGGGGAACAGCGTGTTGATCGTCACGGGGACCGCGTCCCCGGAATTGCTGCTGGCGTCGCGAAATCTGCCGCGCGTAACCGTTTGCGGCGTCCATGGGGTTAATCCCCATTCCCTGATCGCCGCCGACAAGGTGGTGGTTACGGAAGACGTACTGGCCGGGTTGGAGGCGTGGCTGGGATGAATCGGGGGGAGTTGCTGGATTTGTTGCGGGCGCCCGTGGTGACGGAGAAGACAGAGGCGTTGCGGGCGGGAGGGCAATACGTGTTCCGCGTCGCCCGGGCGGCGGACAAGCGCGGCATCAAGCAGGCCGTGGAAATGGCCTTCTCGGTCAAGGTGCAGTCTGTACGGGTGTGCAATACGAAGGCGAAGACGCGCCGTTTCGGCGCCCGCCGGGGGGTGCGGCCCGGCTGGAAAAAGGCTTATGTGCGGTTGCAGCCGGGCTCTTCCATCGAGTGGACGGAGCGGCACTGAGCGTGGCTACGATCAAGCCCAGGCCGACTTCCCCCAGCCTCCGCGCGGTCGTGCGGGTACGCACGCCGGGGCTGCATAAGGGCAAGCCCTACGCCCCCCTGTTGGAGAAGAAGAAACGGTGTTCGGGGCGCAACAACAAGGGGCGGATCACGGTTCGGCACCGGGGCGGCGGAGCGAAGAGGCGCTACCGGGTGATTGATTTCAAGCGCGCGAAGGACGGCATCCCGTCCCGCGTCGAGCGCCTGGAGTACGATCCGAACCGCTCCGCGCATATCGCTTTGCTGCTTTACCGCGACGGCGAGCGGCGCTATATCGTCTGCCCTGAAGGGGTGCAGCCCGGCGCGGAGCTGGTTTCGGGGGCGGCGGCGCCCATTCGTCCGGGCAACTGCCTTCCCCTGGGCAATATTCCCATGGGTTCGGTGGTCCATTGCGTCGAATTGAAGCCGGGCAAGGGAGCGCAACTGGCCCGTAGCGCCGGGACCAGCGTGCAGGTTCTCTCCCGGGAGGGTTCCACCGTTACTTTGCGGCTGCGCTCGGGAGAGGTGCGCAAGGTGCCGGAAGGGTGCCGGGCCACCATTGGCACGGTCTCGAACGGCGAGCATTCCCTGCGCTCCCTGGGCAAGGCGGGGGCGAATCGTTGGCGCGGCATCCGGCCCACCGTCCGTGGGGTCGCTATGAACCCGGTCGATCATCCGCACGGCGGCGGCGAGGGCCGTACCTCCGGCGGCCGCCATCCGGTTACCCCCTGGGGCAAGCCTACCAAGGGGTACAAAACGCGCAAGAACCGGCGCACCGATTCCATGATCATTCGCCGCCGCAAGTCGTAGCGGGCCGGGGGGATTGTATGCCGCGTTCGGTGAGAAAAGGCCCTTTTGTGGATCACCACCTGCTGAAGAAGCTGGAGGAGGTGCGTCGCAGCGGCGACAAGCGCCCGATCAAAACCTGGTCGCGGCGCTCCATGATCACCCCGGAGATGATCGGGCTTACCATCTCCGTGCATAACGGCAGGCAGCATATGCCTCTGTACATTACCGAAAACATGGTCGGCAGAAAGCTGGGAGAGTTCGCGCCTACGCGCGTCTTTCATGGCCATGCGGCCGACCGGAAGAGCAAGTAGCGCGGTGGTATCCATGGCGACGCGGGCGGTACTCAGGTATGTGCGGATCTCTCCCTACAAGGTGCGGCTGGTGGCGGCGGGATTGCGGGGCATGCCGATCGAGCACGCCCTGCAACAGTTGAGTTTCCGCCGCCAGAAGGCGGCAGGGATTTTGAAGAAGGTGATCGAGTCTGCCGTGGCGAACGCGGAACATAACGATTCCGCCGACGTCGATCTGCTTCGCATCCAGGAGATTCAGGTTGACCAGGGCTCTGTCCTGAAAAGGATACGGCCCCGCGCCCGGGGGCGGGCCTACCGCATCCTGAAGAAAACGAGCCACGTCATGGTTACCGTCGCGGAGGCGGGCTGAGGGGGCGCGATGGGACAAAAAGTGCACCCGATCGGTATGCGGCTGGGGATCGGCAGGGACTGGCGCTCCATGTGGTATGCTACCTCCAGCAAGTATCGCGAGTACCTGGGCACGGACATGAAGGTGCGCGAGTTCCTGCGCAGGAAGCTTGCTAACGCCTCAGTCAGCCGCATAGATATCGAGCGGCCCACCAACAACGCCCGGATCGTCATCCACACGGCCCGCCCCGGCATTGTAATCGGCAAGAAGGGCGAGGACATCGAGAAAACCCGCGCCCGCGTATCCAAAATGATGGGCGCGCCGGTCACGATTAACGTGGAGGAGGTCAGGAAGCCGGAGTTGGACGCCTACCTGGTGGCGGAGGGCGTGGCCCAGCAGCTTGAGCGGCGGATCATGTTTCGCCGGGCCATGCGGCGGGCGGTGATGAACACCATGCGCCTTGGGGCGGAGGGCATCAAGATCTGCGTCAGCGGGCGCCTGAACGGCGCCGAGATCGCGCGCTCCGAATGGTATCGGGAAGGGCGCATCTCGCTGCATACGCTGGATGCGGGGATTGATTACGGATTTGCGGAGGCCCGTACCACTTACGGGGTGATCGGGGTAAAGGTATGGATACTGAAGGGCAAGGCGGCCCAGGTGCGGGAGGATGAAAGTGCCCAGCAGCAACAGCAACAGGGATAGGCGAAAGATGAGCGGCAAGAGCGTGGCGAGCGCGGGGTCGGTCGCGGCGGTTGTCGCCGCGCTTGGCTTCGCGCGGGATGGATTGCATCGTGTTACAGCCTAAAAAGACGAAATTTCGCAAGAAAAGCAAGGGCCGCAACCGCGGCTTGGCTTCCCGGGGTTCGTCCGTCAGTTTCGGGGAATACGGTATGCGCGCGGTGGGCAGGGCCCGCATTACCGCGCGCGAGATCGAGGCGGCTCGGCGGGCGGTTACCCGGTACGTCAAGCGGGGCGGGAAGATTTGGATCCGGGTGTTCCCGGATCATCCGGTTAGCCGCAAGGCCCTGGGAGTGCGGATGGGCGGCGGCAAGGGCAGCGTCGAGTATTGGACGGCTTTGATCCGGCCCGGCCGCATTCTCTACGAGATCGGCGGCGTCGCCGAGGATGTGGCGCGCGAGGCGTTTCGTCGGGGCGGCGCCAAACTCTCCGTCAAGACCGCTTTCGCCAGCAGAGACCTGATGGGATGAAGGCTGCCGAGTTACGGGAGAAGAACGAGCAGGAGTTGCGCGAGCAGCTTCTGGAATTGCGCCGCGAGCACCTCAATCTGCGGATGCAGATGGGGCTCGGACAATTGGCGAGGCCGCATGAGATCCGCCGGGTGCGCCGCGATGTGGCGCGGATCGAGACGGTGTTGACCGAGAAGGCGCGGGGACAGTCGTGAGCGCCGGCGATGCGACAGCGGGGCGCAGGCAGGGCAAGAGTCTGGTCGGCAGGGTCGTGAGCGACAAGATGACCAAGACCGTTGCGGTGGCGATAGACCGGAAAGTGAAGCTGCCCCTGTACGGCAAGTACGTCAAACGCACCACCCGGCTGCTGGCCCACGACGAACAGGGCGAATGCAAGCTCGGAGACGTGGTCATGATCGAGTCCTGCCGGCCTTTGTCCAAGAGGAAGTCCTGGCGGCTGCTCCGGGTCCTGGCGCAGGCGGGCAAGGGCTGAGGCAAGGGGCTCGGCGGCGATGATTCAAATGCAGACTTCGCTTGAGGTGGCCGATAACAGCGGTGCGCGGCGCCTGCTCTGCATCAAGGTGCTGGGCGGCTCCCGGCGCCGGTATGCCGGCATCGGGGATATCGTCAAGGTCAGCGTGAAAGAAGCGGTGGCGAAGGGCAAGGTCAAGAAGGGCGAGGTGTACGATGCCGTGGTCATCAGGACCCGCAAGGGCGTCCGCAGACAGGACGGTTCCCTGATCCGCTTCGACAGCAATGCGGCGGTGTTGCTGGATGACCAGCGGCAGCCGATCGGAACCCGGATCTTCGGGCCGGTGCCCCGGGAGTTGCGCGCCCGAAACTTTATGAAAATCATTTCCCTGGCCCCGGAAGTCCTGTGAGGAGAGTGCGGTCGTGCAGAAGATTAGAAAGGGAGACCGGGTGGTAGTGATGACGGGCAAGTACAAGGGGCGCCAGGGTGTCGTGCTGAAAATGCTGCCGCGCGAGGACAAGGTGATCGTGGAAGGAGTGAACATGGTCAAGCGCCACGTCAAGCCGCGCCCCCAGTTGCGCCGCCCCGGCGGGATCATCGAGCGGGAGGCGCCGATCCATATCTCGAACCTGGCGGTCTTCAATCCGGTGACGCAAAAGCCGGACCGGATCGGATTCCGATTCCTGGAAGACGGCAAAAAGGTCCGCTACTTCAAATCCAACAACGAGGTCGTGGATGTCTGATGGCCGGGTTGCTGCAACATTACCGGGAGCATGTCGTCGGCAGCCTGATGAAGGAATTCGGCTACAAGTCCGTTATGCAGGTCCCGCGGGTCGTCAAGGTTACGTTGAACATGGGCATAGGCAATGCCGTGGCGGACAAGGATGCGCTGCAGAAAGGCGCCGACGATCTGACCCAGATTGCCGGACAGAAGGCTGTCCCGACCCGGGCCCGCAAAGCCATATCCAACTTCAAGCTCCGCAAAGACTGGCCGATCGGCTGCAAGGTCACCTTGCGCCGCACTAGAATGTACCAATTTCTGGATCGGCTTATTTCGATCGCGATCCCCAGGATCCGGGATTTCCGGGGGCTCAACCCGAAATCTTTCGACGGCAGGGGCAACTACAGTATCGGACTTACGGAGCAGATCATTTTTCCCGAGATTGACTACGACAAGATCGAAGGCATACGCGGAATGGACATATGCATCACCACCAGCGCCCGCGATGACCGGGAGGCGCGCGCCATGCTTCGGGAAATGCGCTTCCCGATAAGGAATTGAGGAGGGAGCGGGAATGGCCAAGCGATCCATGATCGAACGGGAGAAGAAGCGCCGCTTCCTGGTCGGCAAGTACGCGGAGCGGCGCAACGAGTTGCGCCGGCGCGCCAAGGACACCCGGTTGCACGAAGAGGAGCGGCTGCAGGCCCGGCTCGCGCTCAACCGGATGCCGCGCGATTCCTGTCCCGCGCGCATGCGCAATCGTTGCGCCATTACCGGGAGGCCGCACGGCTACTACCGCAAGTTCGGCCTGGGCCGCAACAAGCTGCGCGAGTATGCGATGCGGGGCGAAATCCCCGGATTGGTCAAGGCGAGCTGGTAGGCGCGGAGCGAGAGAACCATGGCCGTACAAGACCCCGTAGCCGATATGCTCTGCCGGATCAAGAATGCCCAGGCCCGGTTCAAGCCGGAGGTGCGCGTGCCCGCCTCGGGGCACAAGAGGGAGATCGCCGAGTTGCTCCAGAGAGAAGGATATGTAGAGGATGTCGCCCTGGAAGGCGATGCCATGAAGACCATCGTCATCCGGCTGAAGTATTACAAGGGGGCGCCGGTCATCGAGATGATGCGAAGGGAGAGCAAGCTGAGCCGCCGAGTTTATCGCAAGAGTCGCGACCTGCCCACGGTGCGCCGGGGATTGGGGATCGCGGTCATCTCCACGCCCCAGGGGGTGATGACGGACCGCGAAGCCAGGGAAAAGGGGTTGGGCGGCGAAGTCGTCTGCCTGGTGGCTTGAGGGCGCCGGCGTGTCTCGTTTTACGGCCAAGCCGCTGCCTGTTCCGCCGGGGGTGGAGGTGATGCTGCAAGACTCCGCCATCGTGGTGGCGCTGGGGGACAAGCGGCTGTCCCAGACGCTGTCTCCGCTCGTGGAGGTGAAGCGGGAGGATGGGTCGTTGCGCGTTTCCCTGCGGCGAAAGGGCAACCGGCGGGCGAATGCGATGGCCGGCACCACCTGCGCGCTGATCCGCAACATGCTCACGGGCGTGAGCCGCGGCTTCGAGAGGAAACTGCTCCTGCAAGGGGTCGGCTACCGCGCCCAGATCGAGGGCGGGGAGCTCGTGATGCAACTCGGGTATTCGCATCCGGTGCGGTTTTCCCTCCCGGAAGGGATCGCCGTGGAGATGCCGAGCCAGACCGAGGTCGTCATTCGCGGGACCGACAAGCAGCAGGTGGGGCAGTTTGCGGCCCGGGTCCGCGCCGCCCGCCCGCCAGAGCCCTACAAGGGCAAGGGCATCAGATACGCGGACGAACAGATTCGCCGCAAAGAACCGAGCAAGAAGGGGTAGGGCGGGACATGCACAAGCGGCGGCAGGCCCGTATGCGCCGGGCCAGGAAGACCAGGGCGCGGATCGCGAAGACAGGCGCGTTGCGCCTCACCGTGCACAGAACCCCGCGCCATATGTACGCGCAGATCTTCGCGCCGGACGGCAGCCGCACCTTGGTCAGCGCTTCTTCCCTGGACAGCGAGGTGCGCAAGAGCATCCGTTACGGCGGCAACGTCGAGGGGGCGCGGGCCGTGGGCGAATTTCTGGCTCGCCGTGCGGCCAAGGCCGGCATTCAGCGTGTCGCCTTCGACCGCTCCGGGTTCAAGTACCACGGGCGCGTCAAGGCCCTGGCAATGGCCGCCAGGGAGGGAGGAATGGAGTTTTAGCGATGGCGAAGAACGAGACGGTCGCAAGCAGCGAGGGGCTGGAGAAATTGATTGACATCAACCGGGTGGCCAAGGTGGTCAAGGGGGGGAGGCAGTTCGGCTTTGCCGCCCTGGCCGTGGTGGGCAACGGCGACGGCCGGATGGGGATGGGCAGAGGCAAATCCAAAGAAGTCCCGGCGGCGATCCAGAAGGCCATGGAGAATGCCCGCAACAGCATGTTCGACGTGCCTCTGGGCGATGGCACGCTGCACTATCCCATCGTCGCCAGCCACGGGGCCTCGAAAGTGTATATGCAGCCCGCGTCGAGGGGCACCGGCATTATCGCCGGCGGACCCATGCGGGCGATCTTCGAGGTCCTGGGGGTGCGCGACGTGCTTGCCAAGTCCTTCGGTTCGCGCAATCCGATCAACGTGGTGCGGGCGACGATCAAAGGCTTGCGCGGCGCGCGGTCGCCGGCGGAACTGGCCGCCAAGCGCCGTCCTGCCGCCGCGGGCAAGGACGGGGGGCGGAGACATGGCGCGTAAGGACGGGGCGCGCAAAAAGACGATCCGGGTCTCCCTGACGCGGAGCCTGATCGGCAGATTGCGCTCCCACAAGGCCTGCGTCCAAGGTCTGGGGCTGCGCCGGATCGGGCAGACGGTCGAGGTGCTGGATACCCCCGAGAACAGGGGCATGATTCGCAAAGCGCATTACCTGCTTGCGGTGGAGGAGCCATGCGCCTGAATACGTTGCGCCCGGGCGCGGGCGCCCGCCGGCGGCGGCGGCGGGTGGGCCGCGGCGCCGGTTCCGGCATGGGCAAGACCTGCGGCCGCGGGCACAAGGGGCAGAAGTCCCGTGCCGGCGGCGGGCCGGGCCGCGGCTTCGAGGGCGGGCAGATGCCTTTGCAGCGGCGCCTGCCGAAGGTGGGATTTCGTTCCCGCCGGGGCCGGTTCGACGCCGAGCTGCGCCTGGACCGCATTGCCGCGCTGGCGGATGTCGAGGAGCTGACGATCGAGACACTGCGGAAACAAGGGCTGATCGGTCGGCGGGTGCGCCGGGTGAAAGTGATCGCATCCGGTTCCGTGGATAAGCCGTTGAAGCTGTCCGGCATCCGGACGAGCAAGGGCGCGCGGGCGGCGATCGAAGCCGCCGGCGGCAGCGTGGCGGAGTAGCCATGGCGGCGAATCTGGCAGTAGCGCGCGGTCTGGGCGAACTCGGCAAGCTGGGCGAACTCAGGAGCCGACTGTTGTTCGTGTTGTTCGCGCTGTTGGTTTACAAGGTGTTCACCCACGTGCCGGTGCCCGGGATCAACCCGGTCGCCCTGGCGGACTTCCTGCGCCAGAACCAGGGAACGATTCTCGACATGTTCAACATGTTCTCGGGCGGCGCCCTGCAGCGGTTCTCCGTCTGTACCCTGGGCGTGGTCCCCTACATCACCGCTTCCATCATCATGCAAATGTTCTCTGCGATCGATCCGCGCCTGAAGCAGTTGCGCAAAGAAGGCGAATCCGGGCGGCGCAAGATCGTCAGATATACTCGTTACCTGACGGTGCTGTTGGCCAGCTTCCAGGCGCTGGCCGTGTCCATTGGTTTGGAGAGCCAGCAGACTCCCGGCGGCTCGGTGGTCGTCGAACCGGGGCTCGGGTTCCGGGTCACCGCCACGATCTCCCTGGTTACCGGCACCATGTTTTTAATGTGGCTGGGGGAGCAGATCACGGAGCGGGGCATCGGCAACGGCATATCCATGATCATTTTCGCCGGCATCGTATCCGGCTTGCCGGCGGCGGTGGGTGGCACGATGGAGCTGGCCCGCACGGGAGAGCTGAGCATCCTGCTGGTGATCGGCCTGTTCGTCCTGGTGGTCGGCGTGACCGGCTTCGTGGTTTTTGTCGAGATGAGCCAGCGGCGCATCCCGGTGAATTACGCCCGGCGGCAGATCGGCCGCCGGGTCATGGCGGGGCAGGCCAGCCATCTCCCCTTGAAACTGAATACTTCCGGCGTCATTCCGCCGATCTTCGCCTCCAGCCTGATCCTGTTTCCTTCCACGGTGGCCGGCTTGTTTGGCGAGAGTCCGGGCATGCAGTGGTTGCGCGACCTCTCCACGGTGTTGCAGCCGGGGAACCCGCTGTATATCGCCGTGTTTTCCGCCGGCATCTTTTTCTTCTGCTTCTTTTATACCGCCTTGATCTTCGATTCGCGGGAGATCGCCGAGAACCTGAAGAAGACGGGCGCCTTCGTCCCGGGCATGAGGCCGGGGGAGCAGACCGCCCAGTACCTGGACACCGTGCTGACCCGGCTTACTATGGCGGGCGCGATTTACATCACCCTGGTTTGTCTGCTCCCCGAATTCCTGATATTGCGGATCGGGGTGCCGTTTTATTTCGGCGGCACGTCGCTGTTGATCATCGTGGTGGTGGTGATTGATTTTATGGCGCAGGCGCAGACCCACATGATGTCGCACCAGTACGAGGGCCTGCTGCGCAAGGCGCACCTTCGGGGCCGGCGGAGCTGAGGCATGGCGACGGAGGAACGCAGATGAAGGTACGGGCTTCGGTCAAGAAGATTTGCAGGGAGTGCAAGATCGTCAAAAGGAAGGGAGTCATTCGGGTGATATGCCGCGACCCCCGCCATAAGCAGCGGCAGGGGTAGCCGGCGGTTCCTGGAGGATACAGCAAGTGGCAAGAATCGCGGGAGTCAACCTGCCGGAAAATAAGCACCTGCAAGTGGTGCTGACGCATATCTACGGCATCGGGCGGGCGCGGGCAGCGCAGATCTGCACGGCGGCCGGGGTCAAGCCCGGCGCCGTGCTTGCGGATCTGCCGGAGAGCCAGCGCGACCGGTTGCGGGCCGAAATCGAGAAGCACCCGATCGAAGGGGACGTCAGGCGCCAGTTGACCATGAACATCAAGAGGCTGATGGATATCGGCTGCTACCGGGGCATCCGGCACCGGAAAGGGCTCCCGGTGCGGGGGCAGAGGACCCGGACGAATGCGAGGACGAGGAAGGGCCCGTGCCGGCCCGTGAAGCGGTAGCGGCCGGGTTTCGAGGAGGCGGGTATTGGTATGGCTGAAAAGAGCAAGAAGAGGAAGAAACGAGCCAAGGGCAGTCCGGTGCTGGACGGCATCGCGCACATCCAGGCGTCGTTCAACAACACCTGCGTTACGATTACCGACCGGCAGGGCAACGCTATCGCATGGGCGACTGCCGGCGGCAGCGGCTTTCGCGGCTCGCGCAAGGGCACTCCTTTCGCCGCCCAGATCACGTCCCAGAAGGCGGGCAAACTGGCGCAGGAATGCGGCGTTAAAACGCTGGAAGTGCGCGTCAAGGGGCCGGGTCCGGGGCGCGAATCGGCCGTGCGCGCCCTGAACGCGCTGGGATTGAAGATCACCAGCATTACCGACGTGACCCCGTTGCCCCACAATGGCTGCCGCCCGCCGAAGCGGCGCCGGGTCTGAACGGGAGGCAGGGAAGATGGCAAGGTACAGAGGCCCGACATGCAAGCTGAGCCGGCGCGAAGGCACGGACCTGCTCCTCAAGAGCAGGACCCGACAGATTGAAACCAAGTGCAATATAGACAAGCCGCCCGGTCAGCACGGCGTATCCCAGCGGCGGCGGCCTTCGGACTACGCGCTGCAATTGCGCGAGAAGCAGAAGCTGCGCCGCATGTACTGCGTGCTGGAGCGGCAGTTCCGCCGTTACTATTTCGAGGCGGTTCGGCGCAAGGGCGCCACCGGAGAGAACCTGCTGAAACTTCTGGAGAGCCGCCTGGACAACATCGTATATCGCATGGGTTTCGGCAGCACCCGCAACGAGGCGCGGCAGTTGGTCAGTCACAAGTCCATTACGGTGAACGACCGGGTGGTCAACATCGCCTCGTACGAGGTGAAACCGGGCGACATCATCCAGGTCCGGGAGAAGAGCCGCCAGCAGCTGCGGATCCAATATGCCCTCAAGTGCGCCGAGGAGCTGGGGTTCCCGGATTGGCTGACTGTGGACACGGAAAAGAAATCCGGCGTCTTCCAGCGGCTGCCCGCGCGCAGCGACCTGCCGGACGACATCAACGAGAATCTGGTGATCGAGTTGTATTCCAAGTAAAGGAGAGGTGGCAAAACCGTGGAAAAATTTAGCGCGGCAATCTTGAAGCCAAAAAATATCCGGTGCATACAGGACGGCGCCCACAAGGCGCGCATAGTCATCGAACCGCTGGACAGGGGTTTCGGATACACGCTGGGGAATGCCTTGCGCAGAGTGCTGCTTTCCTCCATGGAGGGGTGCGCGATCGTGGAGGCCCAGGTAGAGAATGTCCTGCACGAGTACACTGCCATCGAGGGAGTCCAGGAAGACGTGACGGATATCATGCTGAACCTGAAGGAGGTGGCCATCCGCCTGCATTCGAAGGACGAAGCGTCGTTCGCGTTGAGCAAAAAGGGCCCCGGCGCGATGCGGGCGGGGGACATATCGGTGGGGCATGACGGCGAGGTGATGAACCCGGACCACGTCATCGCCAGTCTCACCAAGCCGGTAGAGTTGAAGATGGAAGTGCGGGTGGCGCGAGGCAGGGGCTATCACCCCGCCATGTCCGAGTCCGACCCGGATGGCGAATCGGTCATCGGGCGCATGAAGTTGGACGCCTCTTTCAGCCCGATCCGCAGGGTGGCCTACGATGTGCAGCGGGCCCGCGTCGAGCGGCGCACGGACCTGGACAAGTTAACGCTGGAAATAGAAACCGACGGCACGATCGCCCCGGGGCAGGCACTGAGCAAGGCTTCCGGCATCCTGATTGACCAGTTCGCGATGTTTGCGGATTTGTCGAAGGAGCGGGACGAGGAGTCCCGCCCCGAGGAGGAGAAGACGGATGCCGACCAGCTCCTGGCTCTGCCGGTGGACGATCTGGACCTGACCGTGCGTTCCGCGAACCGCCTCAAGGGATACGATATTCACTATATCGCGGACCTGGTCGGCAAGTCGGAGAGCGAGCTTCTGCAGACCCCGAATCTGGGGAAGAAATCCCTGACCGAGATCAAGGAAGCGCTGGCGGCAAAGGGACTGTCGCTCGGTATGAGCCAGGCTGGCGCCGCAACGGAGAAAGACCGGAAATAACCGGCGCCCGGGGGAGGAGGCTACAGCATGAGACATGGTCATTCCGGTCGCCGGCTGAACCGCACCGGCGCCCACTTGCGGCTGATGTTCAGGAACATGAGCGTGTCCCTGTTTCTGCACGAGCGCATCAGGACCACCCTGGCGAAGGCGAAGGAATTGCGCCGCTACGCAGAGCCCCTGATCACGGCGGCCGCCAGGAATGACACGGTAGCGGGCCGGCGTCTGGCCTTCGCCCGGCTCAGGGACAATGAGGCGGTCTGGAAGCTGTTCGCGGAGTTGGGTCCCCGGTACAAGGACCGCCCCGGAGGTTATATCCGCATCCTGAAGATAGGCCACCGCCATGGAGACGCGGCCCCCATGGCGTGGGTGGAGTTGGTGGATGCGAAGCCGCCGGAGGAGGCTGAGGGCGGCGAGGCGAAGGGCGCGGTGGAGGCGCTGGAGGCAAAAGACTGAACGGCTGAATTTGCGAAGAGATAAAAATCCCCTGTGAAATCAAGGTTCAAGATATTTTGAGGTATCCTAAATGAAGTAACCTATCGTTCTACAAATATGAATACCTGCCACAATCCATCCGCGCCATCCGCGCGAGTCCTCTCAAAGTATCTTGAACCGACATTTTTATAAAAACCACGGGGTCAGACTGTTCAACGGCGA
>JAPPPX010000179.1 GCA_028817305.1 Gammaproteobacteria bacterium
TTCCCGCGCAGAGCTTGCCCCTGGCTTGAACAGGGGCGGGAATCCAGCGCAAATACAGCGCGGAACGCGCACATTCGCACGTTGGCGCCAGCAGGCGGCGGCGCGAGTGTATGGCCGCCCGCCGCGCCCTCGCTCCGCCCTGAAGGAGCGCGAAGCGCGCGCTTTATACGCTGGATTCCCGCCTGCGCGGGAATGGCGAGGTGGGGCATGGCAACGGCGGATCGGCTACGCTGGAACGGCTTTATTGCGCGGCTCTCCGTCTCCAGACGCCAGATATACGCGCCAGGGACGCGGGGACGCGAAGAGGGCGGGACGGGGGCCTCAGGGCGCCGCGAAGACGCGATGCCGCACACGGTCGCCGTTGCGTATCTCCAGCTCCTTTACCAGGCCGGCATTGATCTCCAGTACGGCCCGCACGGGCGTGGCAAAGGGGATCGGCTCGGTGGAACGCGGCGGCGCGTCCTCGCGGATGCCGGCGATCTCGCCATCGGCGCCGATGAACAGCAGGTCCAGGGGAAACCAGGTCTCGCCCATCCAGATGGTCACCGGCTGCACCTGCCCCATATCCAGCAGCATGCCGTTGCCCCGAGACATCCCGGGACGCCGGGAAAGACCGCGCGTGCGTTCTCTCGGGTCGTCCGCCACCTCCACCTGGAAGGCATGGCGCCCCGAGGCCGTCTCCACGATCAGAGTCTCAAAAGGCGGGGCGGCGGGTGTTGCCGGCGGCAACAACAAGGCCAGCAGGATGCCGCGGAAACGCAGTTCTTGTCTCATGGCGCGCCTTCGGCAATAATAAAGCGGCTTTGCCTTCCATGAGGCTGGCAACGATGCTGGGGGGAGGCAGTAATCCTAGGTACGAAAAGAGGGGAAGGATATGATAGTTTTCGCAAAACGCATTACCCCGCTCCTGCTGTTGCTGTCCGCGCCCGCGCTGGGCGCCGGGCAACTGGAGGCGCGACAAGATACCACGATCAATGCGCCTGGAGAAGAAGTCTGGGACGTGCTGGGCGATTTCTGCTCGATAGCCGCCTGGCACCCGGCGGTGGTGTACTGTACTCAGAAGGGCAATACCCAGCCCGACGCCATGCGAACGCTGACCCTGGGCAACGGCGAGCAACTCCACGAACGGCTGCTGGAGCACGATAACGCCGCCATGCGGTATCGTTACTCGATCCCGGAGCCGAATCTGAACGCCCTGCCGGTCACCGACTACGAATCGTCCGTGCTGGTAGAGGAATTGGGCAACGGCAAAACCCGGGTGGTCTGGGAAGGCAGCTTCAATGCCGGCGGCGAAACCGGCGACGAAGATGCGGTCAGCGCGATTGACGGGGTTTACCAGGGCGGCCTGGCGATGCTGAAGGAAATGATCGAAGGGCTCAAGTAGGCTCTCAAGTAACGCCGCCCTTCCCCGGCGCCGGGCGGTCGGCGCTGCCCGGGCGCTCCCGGGAAACCACTCGCCATTTGCCCTCTTCCAGACGCAACTCGCGGTCGCAGCCCGGTTGCGGAAAGTCGTCCCGTTGGCCGGGCAGGCGACGGATCACGACCTCGCCGGCAGCCCGCAAGCGCCGAATTTCCCGACGCAGTTCGGCAGCAGCCGGCCAGGGCGAAAGAATAGCCCCGGCGCCATCTGGCGGTTGCTCGACCTGTCGCGCCAACTGCTTGAGATCGATGCTAAAACCGGTGGCCGGGCGGGCGCGGCCGAATGCCTCTCCGATATGATCGTAGCGGCCGCCAGAGGTCAGCGCCCGGCCCAGGCCAGGCAGGTAGGCGGCGAACACCGGACCGGTATGGTAAGAATAGCCGCGCAGATCGGCCAAATCGAAGTGCACGGTATCCGCCGCCTGCAAGTCCGGGGCGGCTAGTTCCAACAGGCGCCGCAGGTCGCGGATACAGTCCAGAACTTCCCGGCCGGCGGGGCGCAACAAGCGCTCGGCGTCGTCGAGGACGGCGGCGTCGCCGTGCAGTTCGACCAGGCCGGGCAACAGGCGCAGGGAGGTATCCTCGGCGCGCGACCAGGAGCGCAACAGGGATTGCAGTTCGTCGCCGGCCTTGCGTTGTACGATGGCAGAGAGTTCCAGCTCCTGCCGCCCATTGAGCCGGGCCTGGCGCACCAGGGACTGAAAGATGCCGACATGGCCGAGACCGATATGCAGGCTTGTCAGCCCGGCATTGCACAGTGTCTCGCGCATCAGCCCCAGCACTTCCGCATCGCTGTCAATGCCGGCATGGCCGAACAATTCCGCCCCCGTCTGCAGCGGGCAGCGATTTTCTCCCTGCAGGCCGCGGGCGTGCAGGACGGTGCCCAGGTAGCACAGGCGCGCCGGTCCGCCACAGCGCAGCTTATTGGCATCTATGCGCGCCGCCTGCGACGTGGTGTCGGCGCGGAGCCCTATCAGCCGCCCGCTAAGTTGGTCCGTCAGTTTAAAGGTCTGCAAGTCCAGGTCGCCGCCGGTCCCCGTGGCCAGCGATTCGACGTATTCGATCAAGGGCGGGATCACCAGCTGGTAACCCCAGGAGCGGTAAGTGTCCACGGCCTGGCGGCACAGCCTTTCGAGCTGCATCGCCTGCGGCGGCAGCCACTCGTCCACCCCTTCGGGCAGCAGCCAGTAGTCAGCCTCGTTCATCTGCCGGGCAACAGCGACAGAAACAGGACGCCGCAGACCATGCTGACCAGTCCCAGCGTACGCAATTTGCCGTCGTCCAAACCGGAGGCGCCGATCATCAGGCCCCGCCAGCGGGCGGGAGCCAGGAAAGGGCCTATGCCTTCAATGATCGGCACCAGGGCCAGCGCCCGCAACAACTGAAGCCAGTCAATCTCCATCAGCCGGCGCGCCCGCGGGGAACGGGCGCCTTTGCGGCGGCTCTATTCGCCGCCGCCGCCCCCCGGATCCTTGAAGTACTTGAAGAAATCCGATTGCGGGCCGAGCAGCAGGATGTCCGATTGCTCGCGGAAACTATTCCTGTAGGCATTCAGACTGCGATAAAAATTGTAGAACTCTTCGTCCTTCCCGAAGGCGTCCGCATAAATGCTGGTGGACTCGGCGTCACCCTCGCCGCGGACTTCCTCGGCGCGCTGGTACGCCTGGGCCAGGAGCACCTCGCGGTCGCGGTCGGCGGCGGCGCGAATCCGTTCCGCCTGCTCGTCGCCGCGCGCCCGGAAATCCTTGGCGACCCGCACCCGCTCGGCGCGCATCCGTTCGTACACCGAGTTGCTGACCTCTTCCGGCAGGTCAATTCGCATCGTGCGCACGTCCACTACATCCACCCCCAACTCCTGCGACAAGCGGGACGCCGCGGCGCTAACGCCGAGCATATCCATGACCTTGCCGCGCTCGCCGGCAACGACTTCCTGCACCGTGCGGTCGCCGAACTCGTCGCGCAGAGCGCTGTTGATCCGCTGCGCCAACAGCGTGTTGGCGCGCGCGAGATCGCCGGCGGTGGCACGGTAGAAGTTTCCCACGTTGACGATCCGCCACTTAACGTAGAAATCCACGAACACGTCTTTCTTTTCCTTGGTCAGGAAACGCTGCGGGCCCTGGTTGAGGGTCAGCAGCCGTTTCTCGAAGATCTGCACCGTGTTGACGAATGGGAGCATGAAGTGCAAGCCCGGATTCGGAACGGTACGGTCAATCTCACGGAACTGGAACACGATCGCCTGCTGCCACTGCTCGACCCGGAACAACGAGTTGTAACCTACGACCGCCAACAGAACGGCCAGCACCGGGATCAGGGTGCGCGACGCCCGCATATCAGAGCCTCGGCCGCTGCCGGCGGCCGCTTTCCGAGGAGCCGTCGAAGGGCGCCGCCGGCGGCGTAGCGGCAGGTTCCCTGGACCCGGTGGCGGCGCCCCGTTCCAGCAGGCGGTCCACCGGCAGATAGATCAGCTGGTTGCCGCCTTGGCCGGGGTCGAGCAGTACCTTGCTGGTGCTGGACAGCATGGATTCGACCGTTTCCAGGTAGAGGCGCTGCCGGGTAACCTCGGGATCCTGCTGGTATTCGCCGAGCAGCTGCTCGAAGCGGGACGCCTCGCCCTTGGCCTTGGCGATCACGCGCTCCCGGTAGGCGGTGGCCTCCTCCTCCAGACGCGCCGCGGCGCCGCGGGCGCGCGGCAGAATGTCGTTGCGATAAGCTTCGGCCTCGTTGACCGAGCGCTGTTCGTCCTCGCGCGCCTTGATCGCGTCATCGAAAGCCGCCTTCACCTGCTCCGGCGGCTTGGCGGGCTGCATCTCCACGCCGACGATCAGGATGCCGGCGCGGTAATCCTCAAGGATCCCCTGCATCAATTTCTGCTGATTGCTGGCGACTTCGCGGCGGCCTTCCGTCAACACGAAGTCCAGTTCGTTGCCGCCGATGACCTCGCGCACGGCGCTTTCCGTCACCTCGCGCAGGGTCGCCTCCGGTTCCCGGACATGGAACAGATACGCCTCCGGGTCGCCGATCCGATACTGGACGGCGGCCTCGACCTCGACGATGTTCTCATCCTGCGTCAACATGGACGCCTTGCGGGTGAAGGAACGGACCCGCCCGACATTGAGTTTGTACACGCGCTCGATGGGACGGGGCAAGCGCAGGCTGAGACCGGGCTGCAGGGTGGTGACATGGGCGCCAAAACGCAACACGAGGCCGCGATCCTGCTCGTCTATGATGTAGAACATGTCGTACACCAGCCAGCAAACGAGCAACGCCCCCCCAATCAGCAGCAGGAGTCCGCCGCCTGGCGCCGACACTGGGGGTTCTCCATCCCTGGAATCCCTGGAACCGCCGTTCAAAAATCGCTTCAGGCGCGCCTGGATGGCGCGCAACAGCTCGTCCAGATCGGGCGGGCCCTCAGGCGCGCCGCGTCGGCCCCAGGGTTCCTTGGGATTGCCGCCGTTGGAAGATTCTTTCCAGCCCATAGAGCCTCCTGAGAACTCCTGCCGGTAATGCCTGTTGCCCGGCCTGTCGCCCGCGCCAGTGCGGGACTCGCTTGCCAATATCGAAGGAACCTGGAACGAGCCGCGACCCAGACCGCCTCCCCCGCTCCTCCCCCACAGGCAGGCGATTGTAATACGCGGCGGGGCGCCGCTGCAACCGGAGCCAGAATCCAACAAGCCGTTACGCAAGCGAAGGGCAAAGATTCCCATCCCGCCATGGAGGGTAGATTCCTGCCCCCGTTAATGCAGTAAAGACAAGCCAGGGGCAAGCCTGCG